>CAZOTC010000087.1:0-10110 GCA_964582605.1 uncultured Geobacter sp.
GGCCGTCATGCACCGGACCGGACGGCCAGATACGTGCATCGGCCTTGAAAAGCAGCAGGTTGAACAGAACAAACAGAACCATGAGGATACTGAACGAGATGGAGTCACGGCGCAGAAAGTGCCTGCGGTAGCGTTGATAGGCGGAGGTATTGTCGGGCGGGGTGTTCATGACAGGAGATGATATATCAGGTAAGTAGGCGCTGTAAATAAAACGGGGGCTTAATGCCCCCGTCGATTACGCGATATACAAAAACCAGTTATGCTTCAGTAGCCCACTGACCATGCAGGGTGCAGTACTCGCGGGCGGTGACCTTGTCTGCGGTTACACAGAAGGTGGCTTCAGGAGCCTGGCCCGGCTCCAGGAACTGGGTATAGACTTTGCCGTCGGCAATCAGCTCAATCCACTCGATGTAATGCTTCTCATCCATCGGATGCGTGACGGAGCCTACCTTGACCGTGATGGTGCCGTCACCTTTTTCAATAACCGGCACATGTTTCTCTTTTGCTGCATCTACGGTGTTTTCTACCTGCAGTTGCATATTCTCACCACAGCAGACGATGTTGGCACCGCCGCCGTGCATGACTTCGATGATGTTGCCGCAGTGTTGACATTTGTAGAGTTCAAGACGCTTGGGCATTGGTATAGTCCTCCTTGAGATGGTAAGGCTGTCAGCCTCGTTTGATGTATGAAAAGAATACTACCTCAATTTTTTCTGATTGCAAGCAAAAAGACAAATATTGTCTTTAATCGGGTTGCAAAAAAAGGGGCCTGCAAAGCCCCTTTCTGTTAAACGTTAAACCTGAAGTGCATGACATCGCCATCCTTGACGACATACTCCTTGCCCTCAAGCCGCATCAGACCTTTTTCCTTGGCGCCCGATTCACCATGACAGGCGATGTAGTCATCAAAACCGATTACTTCGGCCCGGATAAATCCCTTCTCAAAATCGGTATGAATTACTCCGGCTGCCTGAGGGGCCTTGGTGCCTCTGGCGATGGTCCAGGCACGAACCTCTTTTACTCCGGCGGTGAAGTAGGTGATCAACCCCAGCAGGTCATAACCGGCGCGGATCAGGCGATCCAGACCGGATTCAGGCAGCCCCATTTCCTGCAGGAAGGCCAGTTTTTCATCACCATCCAGCTCGGCAATTTCAGCCTCGATCTTGCCGCAAATCACGACCACGCCGGAGCCTTCAGCAGCGGCAATCTCTCGAACCTGTGCAACAAAAGGATGCCCCCCCTCCAGGTCATCTTCCGCCACGTTGGCCACGTACAGCACCGGTTTGGCAGAAAGGAGGTGCAGGTCGCGCAGCCAAATCCGTTCATCATCATTTTCGGCACAGTCACGGACCTTTTGGGCCTGTTCCAACAGCGTCCTGACCCGTTCATACAACGCGACTTCTTCCTTGGCCTTCTTGTCACCGCTACGGGCCAGTTTTTCAGCACGTTGGATCTTCTTTTCCAGGGTGTCCAGGTCAGACAGGGCCAGCTCGGTATTAATCACTTCAATGTCGTCAGCCGGAGATACTTTACCGGACACATGCACCACATTCTCATCATCGAAGCAGCGTACCACATGCACCACCGCATCTACCGAACGGATATGCCCGAGAAACTGGTTGCCCAACCCTTCACCGGCACTGGCACCCTTGACCAGACCGGCAATATCAACAAATTCAATGGTCGTGAACTGGCATTTCTGAGGTTTGACAATCTCGGCAAGCTGGTCTATACGCGGATCAGGTACCTGAACGATGCCGACGTTGGGATCAATAGTGCAGAAGGGGTAGTTGGCAGACTCAGCTCCTGCCGAGGTGATGGCGTTGAAGATGGTTGACTTGCCTACATTAGGCAGACCAACAATACCGCAGTTGAATCCCATAACGGTTATCCTTCCAGGTAGTTCTTGTTATTATACAGACTCATGGCCTTGGGCACCCCTTCGTCAAGGGCGGTTTCAAGCATATCAAGGGCGCCGTCAAGCACACGGGCGAAAATATCCATTTCGGAAGGTGAGAAGTTACCCAGGACGTAATCGGTCACCTCACCGTACTGCGGACGACCTATCCCCAGACGCAGGCGCAGAAAGTCCCCTTTGCCAAGCTGTTCCATGATGGAACGCAGACCGTTCTGCCCACCATGCCCTCCCCCCTGTTTCAGGCGCGCAGTCCCCAGCGGCAGGTCAATCTCATCATGTACCACAATGAGATGTTCCGGCTTCAGCTTGTAAAACTGCAGGGCAGGCATGATCGAACGACCGGAGAGATTCATGAAGGTCTGAGGCTTGAGCAGTACCAGCCGTTTGCCTTTACGCTCCCATTCGGCGGTCAGGCCGCCGAACTGCTTGCGGACAAGAGAAAGTCCTTCAAGGCCGGCGATCCGATCCAGAAACAGAAAACCCGCGTTGTGGCGGGTCCATTGATACTTTGAGCCGGGATTCCCGAGCCCTGCAAGAATGATCGTTTCCATAATGTAATACTGGACCGGCCGTGATCTTCAGAGGAAACCACGGCCGGTCTACAGGCTTCATCAAGCCTCTGCTGCAGCCTCTTCCTTTGCTTTACCAAGGACTCCGACAACCGGCGTCTTCGGATTATCAACACACTTGACACCGGCAGGGAAGGCGATCTCGGACACGTGGATCGAATGACCGATCTTCAGGTCTGCAATATTGATCTCGATATGCTCCGGAATCTGACCGGGCAGGCACTCGACATGCAAGGTATGGTGGGCAAAATCAAGCAGACCGCCTTCTTTGACACCGGCAGCAGTACCAAGCAGACTGACCGGCACATTTACCCGGACCTTCTCGTTCATGTTGACCCGGTGCAGGTCGACATGCTCCGCGTTCCTTTTGAGGGCATCACGCTGGATATCAGCCACAATGACCACGACCTTGTCAAGCTCACCACCACCCTCCAGGGTGATCAGATTATTGAGGCCGCCTTCACCTGCAATGGCTGCACTCAATGCCTTGGGCTCAACACTGACCGGCACCGGCTCCATACCACGTCCATACACAACACCGGGGATCTTTCCGGCGGCACGCAGTTTGCGGCTGATCCCTTTGCCGACGCTGGTGCGGGTTTCAATCTTCATCTGGGTCTGTTGCATGGTCTTCCTCCCAACCTGAAAGCGGCCTGTCTGACCGCAAATTTTTTCCTGCCTATGTAAACAATGAACTTACTGACTCATCTTCGTGGATACGACGAATTGCCTCCCCCAGCAGCGGTGCCACCGACAGCACTTTAATCTTGGAGGTGCGGTCTGCCTTTTCTCCCAGAGGAATACTGTCGGTCAACAACACTTCCTCAATCACCGAACCGTTCAGACGGTCAATGGCCGGGCCGGACAGCACTCCGTGGGTAGCCGCAGCATAAATCTGTGCCGCACCGTTTTGCTTCAGGGCACCGGCAGCCTGGGTCAGGGTACCGGCGGTATCAATCATATCGTCCAGGATAATGGCGATTTTATCTTTGACGTCGCCTATCAGGTGCATCACCTCAGCCACGTTAGGGCTGGTACGGCGCTTGTCAATCACAGCCATCGGACATTCCAGGCGTTTTGCAAAGGCGCGTGCCCGCTCGGTACCACCGGCATCAGGCGAGACCATCACCAGATTCTGTCCGGTAAAACGATCTTTCAGGTGATTCAGGATCACCGGGGCTGCGTAAAGGTTATCAACCGGAATATTAAAAAATCCCTGAATCTGAGCGGCATGCAGATCAATCGTAACTACCCGGTCAACACCGGCTGTGGTAATCAGATCAGCCACCAGCTTGGCAGAAATCGGGGTACGGGGGGCAGCCTTGCGATCCTGCCGTGCATAGCCGTAGTACGGAATGACTGCCGTAATCGTGGCAGCAGAGGCCCGCTTCAGGGCATCCGTCATTACCAGCAGTTCCATCAGGTTGTTATTGGTAGGGGCGCAGGTTGATTGCACCACGTACACATCACGACCACGAACATTTTCGCAGATTTCTACCAGCACCTCACCGTCAGAGAACGTCTTGACCCCTGCATTGCCCAGTGGAACACCCAGCACATCACATATTTTCTGGGCCAGATTGGGGTTGGAGTTGCCGGAAAAGACCCTGATCTTGTCGTACATGGGACGCTGTCTACCTTTCAGACGAAAAAATACGGCTTCTACACTGTTTCAACAACCGCTACAAACCACTCATTTTGTGCAGTCAGCTGTTCACCGGCCTTGCGGGCGGCTGCCTCATCGTCAAACAATCCAAACACTGTAGGACCGCTCCCGGACATCAAGGAGCAGCCGGCACCAGCATCAACCAGCATCTCTTTGATCCTGGAAATAACCGGAAATGCTGGAATAGTGACACTTTCCAAGTCGTTTGAAAGAATGGCGCATAATGAGGCAACGTCCTCAAACGAGTCGGGAATTGTAGCCAGACGCTCACGTTGTGTCAACTGCAAATTTTTGTAGACCCAGGCGGTTGAGACCGGTACGTTCGGATTGACCAGTACCACCCAGGCAGCGGGTAGCCCGGCCAGTGGGGTCAGTTTTTCCCCGACCCCTTCTGCAAGAGCAGTCTGTTCAAAAACAAAAAAAGGCACATCAGCCCCCAGCTTCAGGCCGATCTCCATCAACTGTTCCCGCGACAATCCCAACCCCAGCAGCTCGTTCAGACCAAGCAGCACCGCAGCACAATCGCTGCTGCCGCCGCCAAGACCCGCTGCCACCGGAATGTTTTTCTGAATCTCAACGGCAATACCGTAAGAGGCCTGAGACAGGTCAAGCAGGGCTCTGGCCGCCTTCCAGGCGATGTTGCCTTCTCCGTCAGGCACTCCCTGGCGTCCGCAGCGTACCGTTATTCCGGGGACATCACAAAGCCGGATCGTGACCTGATCACACAGGTTTACCCGTTGCATGATCATTCGCAAATCATGATAGCCGTCAGGACGCCGGGCAATCACATCCAGCCGGTAATTAACCTTGGCAGGGGCTTGCAGTACAATAGAATCGAGCATAAATAGAACTCCGCAGATAACATTTTACGAACAATCCGATTTTTCTAAACCAAAGCGACGGGCAAGGCAAGGGCAAAGAAGCTTGCAGACCATAGCTGTTCAACGCTATACTTTGCCTGCATAAATGAGAAGAAAGGAAGACGCTGATCGATGAACATCCGACTCCCTGCCGAATGGGAACCGCAGGACGGAATCCTGCTGGCCTGGCCCCATGCCGAAACCGACTGGAATGATCAGTTGCCGGAAGTATGGTCAACCTACACCGAACTGATCCGTCAGATCTGTCGTTTTGAAAACGTCCTGCTGGTTGCTCCGGATGTCGCTGAAGCTCAAGATCAGCTGGCAGAAGCAGGCCTGGATCTCACCCGAGTCACCTTTTGCAATGTCGCAACAAACGACACCTGGACCCGCGACTACGGCCCGATTACGGTCATGGTCAACGATCAGCCGGTACTGCTTGACTTCGGCTTCAACGGTTGGGGCCTCAAGTTTCCTGCCGATCTGGACAATCAGGTCACACGGTACCTTAAGCAGCAGGGGGTGCTGCTGCCCCGAATCAACACAATCGGCCTGATACTTGAGGGGGGCAGTATTGAAAGTGACGGATGCGGCACCATCATGACTACCGGTCAGTGCCTGCTTTCCCCCAACCGTAACCCGCAGCTGACCCGGCAAGAGCTTGAGGAGGCCATGCGATCACTCTTTGGGGCCCAACGGCTGCTCTGGCTTGAACAAGGCCACCTTGAGGGGGATGATACCGACGCCCATATCGACACCCTTGCCCGACTCTGCCCCAATGACACCATTATTTATGTCACCTGCGACGATCCGGCAGACAGCCACTATCAGGCGTTGCAGACAATGGAAAAGGAGCTGAAGCAGTTTAGCACGGCTGCCGGAACCCCCTACCGACTGCTTGGACTACCTTGGCCCAGCCCTAAATTCGATGCAGCCGGCAATCGTCTGCCGGCCAGCTACGCCAACTACCTGGTGATCAACAACGCAGTACTGGTGCCGACCTACGATGACCCGGTGGATAACGGCGCCTTGGCCATGATCGCCCTGGCCTATCCCGGTCGTGAAATTATCGGCATCAACTGCCTGCCGTTGATTGAACAGCATGGATCACTGCACTGCGTCACCATGCAGCTGCCGACTGGAGTACTGTCGTGAAACGTCTTAAGGTTGCCCTGATCCAGCAGTTCTGTACTGACAACAAGCATGAAACCTTTGACAAAACCTGCACCATGGTGCGCAGAGCAGCAGCAGACGGAGCTCGTCTGATTGTCTTGCAAGAACTGCATGGCGGCACCTACTTCTGTCAGACCGAGGCAACGGCCCAGTTTGACCGGGCTGAGCCGATTCCCGGACCGGCTACTGATCTACTGGGAAAGCTGGCCCGTGAGCTGCAGATTGTACTGGTCACCTCATTGTTTGAACGGAGGGCAGCCGGACTGTATCACAATACGGCAGTGGTCTTTGAACAGGACGGTTCCATTGCAGGCATCTATCGCAAGATGCATATCCCGGATGATCCAGGATTCTATGAGAAATTTTATTTCACCCCCGGCGACCTCGGCTTTATCCCGATCCATACCTCACTGGGCAGCATGGGTGTGCTGGTCTGCTGGGATCAGTGGTATCCTGAAGCAGCCCGCCTGATGGCACTGGCCGGTGCCGACCTGCTGATCTATCCCACCGCCATCGGCTGGGATCCGACCGACACCCCGGAAGAGCAGGCACGTCAACAGGATGCCTGGATAACCGTACAACGTTCCCATGCCGTTGCCAACGGCCTGCCGGTACTGTCGGTCAACCGGGTCGGATTTGAGCCATCGCCGGACCCGGCCGCCGGCGGAATCAGGTTTTGGGGCACCAGTTTTGTCGCCGGTCCGCAAGGAGAGCTGCTGGCGCAGGGTAGCACTGATCAAGAAGAAATCATTACGACAGAGCTTGACATGGAGCGCAGTGAAACGATACGCCGTATCTGGCCGTTTTTACGGGATCGTCGTATCGATGCCTATGGAGATCTCTGCCGACGCTACAGGGATTAGGAGCCTCAGATGGAACAGCAGTCAGCACCGGTACAGCAGCTGGATCAGGAGTACCTGAGAATCAACTTCCATGAAGCCGGATTCAGCTACCTGCTGCCTGAATTGCTGGAGCTGTTTTATGGACAGGTAACGACGTACCTGCAGAATATTGACCTGTTTTTGCAGCAGGGCGAGCTACAGAAGCTTGCCGAAGAAGCGCATTCCCTGAAAGGCACTGCCGGTTCTGTCGGTGCGACTCCCCTGGCAACAGCTGCCGGTGCATTGGAGCAACAGGCCGCCACAGCTGACCGTATCATGTTACAACAGCTGGCAACACAACTCCATCAGACCGCTGAAGAGACCCACAAGGCGATTGTGATCGAGCTGACCAGACTGGCGACTGAAGAAGATGCAGCACTAAACCTGCTGTAACTTAACAATACCGGTTTCACTGTACAAGAGAAGGGCCACCCGCTGCAGCGGATGGCCCTTCTCTTGTACGTGCCAAACAGAGAACTGCCTAGGTAACCAGCCCCACCTCTGCAGCAAGCTGCTCCCAGGCCGGCAGGCTCCGTTCGATCATCTGACGATCACAACAGTAGGCGATCCGGAAGTAGCCGGGAGCACCGAAACCTGAGCCGGGAACCAGCAGGATATGGTGCTTCTGGGCCAGCTTGACAAATTCGACATCATCCTTGAGCGGAGATTTCGGGAACAGGTAAAAGGCTCCGTCCGGCTTGACCATACTGAAGCCCAATCCGGTCAGCTTGTCACACAACAGATCACGCTTGGTCTGATATTCGGCAATATCCACCGAGCTCTCCTGCAGTCCGGCCACCAGTCGCTGCATCAGGGCCGGCGCATTTACAAATCCCAGGGTCCGGTTGCAAAAAACCGCCCCTTCCATGAACTGCATCGCGGTTGCCATGCGGGGGTTGACGGCAAGGTAACCGATCCGCTCTCCCGGCAGCGCAAGATCCTTGCTGTGGGAGGTCACGATCAGGCTGGACTCGATCAGCGGGAAGATATTCGGGACCTGCATGCCGTCATAGGCAAGACGGGCATACGGCTCATCAGAGATCACGTAGACCTGATGTCCGGTGCGCCCCTGGGCCTTCTTGACCAGCTGCCCCAGAGCCTCCAGCTCCTCTGACCGGTAAATCACACCGGTCGGGTTGTTGGGCGAGTTAATGATAATCGCACGGGTCTTGCTGGTCATGGCTGCCTCAATGGCCGCCAGATCAAGCCGGAAGGTCTCACGGTTGGTCCAGACCTCAACCGGTACTCCGCCGTGGTTGTCAATATAGAACTTGTACTCCACAAAATAAGGGGCCAGGATAATGACCTCTTCACCCGGGTTCAGAATCGTCTTGAGCGCCACATTCAGGGCGCCGCCGGCTCCGCAGGTCATGATGACCTGATCCGCAGTTACCGCCTGCCCTGAATCTTTGGACAGCTTTGCGGCCACTGCCGCACGGGTCTCCGGATAACCGGCATTATTCATGTAGCGATGCATCCCCGGCACAGGGTTCTGTGCCAGCTGCAGCAGGGCTTCGCGAAACGCGGCAGGTGGTTCGACATCCGGATTGCCCAGGGTAAAGTCATAGACATTCTCCGCGCCACACTCCCGGCGTAACCGCTCACCTTCTTCAAACATCCTGCGAATCCAGGAAGAACGGGAAATATATCCGGCAATCTTGTTTGCTATGGCCATAGTACTGGTTGCTCCTGTTGGTTATTTCTTCAGCGCCGCAACGATATCGGCCACCGCATTGCCGAACATGGCGGAAAACGCCTTCTGGAAGACCTCATTATACAGCTTGTCCCGGTCCGTCATGGTTATCCCGGAACGGCTGGCTTCAAAACTCAGGGTATTCGTTTTTTTCCCTTTCAACCAGATCTCGACGGCAAAGCTCGCCTTGCACTCAACATCTGATTTGACAATTGAACTTACTTCATTCAGCTGCACCGAGGCGGTCTTGATCAGCAGGGCGTAGTCGGCATGTGTCGGCACCACACGGTCGATCTTCACGGCATAGCCTGCACGCAGCAGCTCCTGTTGCAGGGCATCACGAATAAGGGCGCTGGGGGCTGTAGGGCTGGTCACATTCCCCTTCACCTTCCCGTCGGAATCCTTTACCTCTCCCAGAATCCACTGGATCCGTTCACCAACACCGGGCACGGTCCCTTCCAGCGAAGAAGCTAAAATCAGCTGGCCGCCTGGCCCTTTGGCTTCTCCAACCGGCTGATATGTCGGCTTCAGCTGTACATCAGCGGTGGCACAGCCACCCAGCACAGCAACCATTGCGAGCAGCAGGAACAGCCCGGCAGACCTGAAACTTCTGATACCTGTCATAGTTCATCCCTCCTTGAAATGCGTAAGCTTGTATGGTGACACTATACCGTGAAAGGCGGGAAACGCAAGAGGGTCTACAGATCAGCCTGACCGGTTTCGGTATCATGACGCCCGTTGATGGCCAGCGCCTGCTGCTTCACCAGAGTCTGTGCAACCTTGCGGCGTGCCTCCGAAAGCAGGCGTTGCACCGTACCACGGGAGACCCCCATACAGATGCCGGCCTCTTCCTGGGTCTTGTCTTGTCCGTCACACAGATGCAGCGCTTCCAGCTCATCATGGTAGAGGGTAACGCACTCCAGCATCCCCAGCGGGGTACCGGCAGGCTTAAACACCATCTTAAGTTTAATACGCTCGGGACAGGAACAGGTGCAGGGCTTACGTGGACGCGGCATGACAGATCTCAATCTTCCACACAGATCTCACCATTACTGATGGCCTGCACGGTCTTAAAGGCAAGGACAGCGATAATCAGGGTCAGGAACCCCAGCTCAAACCAGGCAACGGCACTAAAAAACGGGGATGGGATCAGACTCAGCATCAGAAACGAAGCCAGGACCTTGGCAGCCATAGGAAAGGAATAGGCCCACCAGGAGAGATAGAAATTGATTTTCAGCAGCCTAGGCAGCTGATAGAGCACCAGAAAGAACATAAACAGCGAGAAGTAGTACAAAATTCTACCGAACGAATCCAGCCCGCCACCAGTCAGACGGACGTAGGCGATAAAAC
>CAZOTC010000088.1:0-10025 GCA_964582605.1 uncultured Geobacter sp.
CGCAGGGGGTATTCCCCTTCAATGTTTCAGAATCTTATTTTGGACGAGTCTGATTTAACGTGGCATTTTAAATTTGCATTGGTTCTCGCTTCGTTGGTCCTTTTTTGAACGGGGACCTGTTACTGCCTTATGGACAGTATTTTCACCATATCCTCCGCAGAATACACCGGTATTTTTGACTTTTTGAAATCCTTCCGGTTGCGGGTAACAATGGCTTCAGCTCCGGCATGACAGGCCGCCTCATGAATTACTGCGTCTTCAAAATCGGTAAAACCAACGGTAAGTGCTGACTGAAGAACTGGTCTGTTAACAGGAGCTACTTCAAAAAGAGTCAGCAGCTTTTTTGTTTCTTCCTGTGCCCTTGGTGTGCCTACCACTTTTGCCGTAAGATAATAGACGGTTGTTATGGTTGTACCGCACAAGTATCCGGTGGCGCTTCCGTCTTCCACCTTTGAAAACAGTTCTGCTGCGGCATCCGCAAACGGCATGCGGTCCATCAACAGATCAAGGACGATGTTTGTATCCAGAAGTAGTTTCAAAGGTGCTTCCCCTCCAGATATTTTTTGTAATCCTCTTCATCCGGCTTTGATTCACGCAATACCCCCCGAAGCGATTGCGTTATTGGAGCTGAAGGGGTGTTTGTTTCGGCTTTCTGGGCAGTGAGTAGTTTGAAGTAGTCTGCAACAATCTGCGATACGGATTTTCCTGCTTGTGCCGCGTAGGATTTAGCTTGTTCAATTAATTGATCTTCAAGACGAAGAGTGAGTTTGGTTTGCATGGCAACCTCCAAATAAATAGACGTACTATTTTGCGATAAATGTACGTCTGTCGTTTGCTCGTGTCAATCCGATCTCTACTCCTGCCCTCTGATATACTCTGCCGTAAAGCGGTACAACCTGACCCCGCTGCTGTGCTGGTTCAGCCCCAGCCGTTGCAGGGCAGAACGCCAGGCATAGTGGGCGGTACGGGCCTCACCCGGCACAATGGCCACGCCGCGGCCATCTACTCCCTCCACCAAGAGCCCTTCACGTAGCGGATCTACCCTGCGCCAGTCGCTGATCGGCTGGGGCGGCTGCGGAAAGGTGATCTGGATTTCAGCGACTTTCGCCAGTTCCGGTGTCAGCCGGGCAGCACGGGGGTCATTTTTTAGGGCCAGCCGGATGTTGTCGCTGATCTCTTCATGCAGCGCAGCGTGGCGCGGGGTAAAGCTGCCGAAGCAGGCCATGACCTGACGTTTGACAAAGAAGGTGACAAAACAGGCCCGTTGTGACGTGTTGATTTTGGTTGGCAACGGCGGCACAGCACGGTGTTCAAGCCGGTTGACCATGACCTGACGGGCATACTGCAGCAGCGCCTGCCGGTCCGGCTTTGGCAATGGTTCTGCTGCAGCGGTAACGGCCAGCAGACAGCAGAGCAGGAGCATCAGGACTGTGCTGATCTTCATCGGCTGGCGCCTGTTACGATCCGGCTGGGGGCCGGGTAGATGTCCCGGGAGATCAGTTCATCCCGCAGCTGTCCGTTTTCTTTGGTTATCCGTCGAGTTTCCGTGGAAAAACCGCTGGTTCCGGCCTGCTGTGGTCTGTTGGCGCTACTGGTGAGCACAACGGTATCAGGCTCCAGCCGGGTACGGCTGACAATAATTTCCGTGCTGAACGGCTTTGCAATTGGTCCGTAGAGCGAGGTGGTCAGGCGGTTCTGATTCAGGACAATCCGTAACTGCAGCGGGTAGGGGAACCGGTTTTTCAGTTTCAGGTCTTTGCGCCAGGAGGCGATGGTGGCGTCACGGCCCGGCGGCACATGGCCCACGGTGCGGGAGTGGGGGTGCCGTTCCACCACCTGCATACCGGCCAGCAGTCCGGCGTTGTAGATGGTGGAGGCCAACTGGCAGATGCCGCCGCCGGGAATATCCTCCAGTAGGCCGTGGGCAGTGATGATCGGCGCGGCACGGTAGCCCTTGCCGGCATCGCGGGCGCCGACCCGCTGGTTAAAGCTGAAAGTCTCCCCCGGTGCGATGATGACCTGGTCCAGGTCACGGGCGGCAGTGGCGGTGTTGTGGCGCTGCTGGTCTGAGCGTAGGTGCAGTGAGGTGCTGAAGCCGCCCCAGAGCTGGTTAAAGACATCATCTGCAGCGGAAACCGGTTGCAGACTGAGGAGCAGCAGAGGAAGCAGGCATGCGGTAAGCAGGCGTTTCATGGCTGTAGATTCTGATATGAAAAGGCTTTGGGGATCATGGAGATCCTTATAGCACAAGTTAGAGAAAACGCACGAAGACCTGGTTGGAAAGCAGCATCCCCTGTCTTGTCAGGGCAATGGTTTCAGCCGTGCAGGTGATGAGGCCGGCCTGCTGCAGTTGTTCGATTTCACGGGCAAAGCGCTGTTCCAGCCGTTCACCGAACTGTTCTGCAAACTGGTCAAGACTGATGCCGTCTGCCATCCGCAGGCCGAGGAAGATGGTCTCCGACAGTGCCTCTGCACGGCTCAGTTGGTGCTGCTCTACGGCAGCAGGGCTGTTGTGTTGCAGGGCATCAGCCCAGGCTTCAAAACTGATTTGGTTGCCCCAGCGCAGTCCGTACCCCTGCTGCAGGAAGGAGTGAGCGCCGGGACCGATCCCAAGGTAGCCGTCCCGCTGCCAGTAGCCGCAGTTGTGCTCTGAACGGCAGCCGGGCCGGGCAAAATTGGCGATCTCGTAATGTTCATAGCCTGCGGCAGTCAGGATTTGGTCGGCGGTTTCCAGCATGGTGGCGCTCTGGTCATCATCCGGCAGTTCAGCGGAACCATCAGGATAGCGGCTGGCAAAGGGGGTGCCTTCCTCAATGGTCAGGCTGTAGACAGAGAAGTGGTCTGGCTGCAGCGCCAGCGCCCCTTCCAGGTCACTCTGCCAGTCTGCCTCAGTCTGTTGTGGCAGTCCGCAGATCAGATCCAGGCCGACGCTGTTGAAAGCTGCTTGCTGTGCCAGTTGGAAGGAGTTGCGGGTTTCGTCGGCGGTATGCCGTCTGCCCAGGGTCTGCAGCATCCGGTCGTTGAATGACTGTGCCCCCAGCGAGAGCCGCGTGACACCGGCCTGGCGGTAGCTGCACAATGAGGCAAGGTTGACGGTACCGGGGTTGGCCTCAAGGGTGATCTCGATTGAGCTGGTGTGACCAAACAGTTCTTGTGAGTGCTCGATCAGGCGGCTGATCTGTTCAGGAGCCAGCAGGGAAGGGGTGCCGCCGCCAAAGTAGAGCGAGCGAAGGGGCTGGCTGTGGGGATACCAGCCGGCTGCCAGCTCCATCTCCCGCACCAGCAGAAGGCTGGTCTGTTCCAGCTTTTCCGGTTCAAGCGGCCTTGAGTTGAAGGCGCAGTAGCCGCATTTGCTGAGACACCAGGGGATATGCAGGTAGAGGCGGGAGAACACAGGTGGTTATATATTAACCGGTTGCAACCGGCTGGTTGAAGGACTAAGATGCTGAAAATTTTTGATGTTGAGGACAGGTGTCATGAAATATTGTCTGCTGCTGGTGGTGTCTATACTGTTGGCCGGGATTGCCTGGGCTGATATGCCGGGAGAAAAGCTGTTTAACCGTAAGTGTACCATGTGTCATATTGTGAACGGACGCGGTGGTGCGATAGGGCCTGATCTGACCAAGGTGGCGGCGCGGATGTCTCCAGCGCAGTTGCAGGCCAAGGTGTCCTACCCCAAGAAAACGGAACCCCGCACCTCCATGCCTTCCTTTGCGACACTCAAGCCGGAGGATATGCAGGAACTGATCGGTTATCTCAAAACACTGCGCTAGCGGTCCTCACGCTCGCAGCCTATTTCTGCAATTTCAACACGGTGGGCGCGGCTGGACAGCTTCAAGGTCAGCGGTTCTGCCAGTTCCCGTTGTGCCCTGCCTTTTGACAGTGTCAGCTCGCCATGGTGAAGTATCCGGCCATTGAAACGGATCGCCTGGTTTTCGTTGTCTGCAGCAACATAGCTGTATTTGATGTCACAGTAATAACGCAGCGGACCATTCAGGTTTTCAGGACCGCGTGCCCGCAGGGTGCCGCTCAGGACACAGTCGTTGGGTTCCGCTCCTGCCTTACCGCAGGTGAGGGTGGGCATGGCAACCTGGATGAAGACCTGCTCTGCTGCATAGAGCGGAGAAACGCTAAAGCTTAATAATGCACCGAATCCCGCAGCCAGTTGAGTTACTTTACGTTTCATGATTATCCCCTGATTGGCCACCCGGTTTCAAGGCCGGGGGGGAAGAAATTTTCTCTGGTGCGATTGTAATAACCGAACTGGAGTCTTGGAAACTCTTTTTTCAGTTCAAGCAGCAGGCGGTACATACCGATACCTCGGCCTTTCACTCCCATTGCCTGGTTGTAGAAGTCAGGATCAATCGACAGGTTGCGCATCTGAATCATGTCTATACCGGTGTCAGAAACAAATTCCTTGAGCGCCGCCACTTCCTCCGGTGCATCGGTGACACCGGGGGAGATCAGGTAGTTGATCATGGTGAAGCGGTCGGCCTTTTTGGCAATCTGCAGCGATCGACGTACCGCCTCAAAGCGGTAGCCCTTGGGCCGGTAGTAAGCGTTGTAGCGCTCCTCCAGGACTGAATTCAATGAGAAACGGAATGAATCCATGCCGGCATCGCACAACTCCACAATCCGTTCCGGCAGCGATCCGTTGGAGTTGAAGTTGATAGTTCCCCGTGAGGTGGCGGCCTTCAGACGCCGGGTGGCTTCGGCAATGGTAGGAGCCTGCATGATCGGGTCCCCCTCGCAGCCCTGACCATAGGAGACGATGGCCTGATCGGCAGTTTCAAGGTGGGGCAGGGCCAGTTCAACAATCTCCTCCGGGGTAGGCACAAAGCTGATCCGGTCGTGGTTGGAGGGGCAGCATTCCGATGCCTGCAGCGAGATGCAGCCCAGGCAGGCCGAGTTGCAGACCGGCGAGGTGGGCAGAGGCGCTTCCCAGCGCTTGAAGAAAAGGTTTTTGGCAGCAAAGCAATGATAGTCAATGGCGCAGCGGGCCAGCTGCTCCAGCAGCCGGTTGTGAGGACTCTCTGCCAGGCGCCGGCGTACCAGCGGGTCCAGCAGGCGGTCGTCGTAGTTTGACGGATTCCAGTTGCTGTTGCTGTCAATCCTGGTGGCTGCAACCACAAAACAGTCCCGTTCTTCATCCCAGCCTACGGCGGTGTAGGACCAGAGCGGCAGTAGGACTTTTTTACGGGCATAGTCACAGGCAGGCAACAGGGTCCGGGCGAAACCGGGTGCCATAAAGGCCGAAACCGCCTGCAGACTGCCCCTTACACCGGGGGCCTTTTCGACAGTACAGAATCCTTTTTTGCGGCTGTCCCAGGCAATCGGCGGAGTACCGGGTATCGTGAACAGACGGCTGTCTTCCGGCAGCGGGATCAGTTCGATCGTCTCCGGCAAGACCGCTTCCGGTCCGCTCATGCCGGCCATAGTCAGGTAGGGGTGGTCGTAGATCTGGCCTTGTGCATCGGCATAGACCAGTTTTGGGAGGGATCGTTTCATGGTATCACCGACCGGTTCCGCTTGCAGGGCCGGTGCCGATACTGAACAGTCCGGCCAGGTTGAAGTTGACGGTCCATGAGCGATCATTGGGACGTTCCCGATAGCCGGCAATCATGCTCCAGCACTGGTGGCGATATTCAAGCGTGTAGTAGGATTCAAGGAAATCACGTTTATCAAAGGAATAGCGGGTGGTGTAGGTCAGGTAGACCGGCTTGGTCAGGGCGATGCTGGTTCCGGCTTCCAGGTAGTCAAGCTGCTGCTCAACGTGACGGTAGCTGATCCGTGCGCTGTTGCCGCGCTGGTCGTTCAATTCGGCGCCGGCTGCGGCACTGGCAAGGCGATGGTCGTAATGGCTGTAACGGGCATCTGCCAGGATTCTGAGGTTGCGGTGGGCCCAGGTTTCACTTTCCAGTACCAGGTTGCCCCAGCGGCGGGAGTCGTCGGCCAGTGACAGCAGATCAGGGCGTGTCCCGCTGAAGCTGTAGCTCTGCAGCAGGCGCAGGGTCATCAGGTTACGGTATTCGGCAGCCCCTTCCTTTTTTGCGATCCTTCCTCCCAGATGGCCGGCAAGGGCAAGGGTGACGGTCTGCTGTGCATCCAGGTGGTCCAGCTGATCAAAAACCGGAATGGTGGACTGGTTCACCTCACCTACATACAGGTAGGAGAGTGAAGGTACCAGTTCGTGCCTGATCTTCTGGAGATCAAACAGCTCAAGCTCGTAGATGCGGCTGAAGGAGCTGCTGATCTGCGCCCCGGCTTTGGGGATGGCCACCAGCTGGTCATCCTTGATTCCTGCAGCAGCCTGATTGGTGTTGTAGCCCCGTATCTGGGCGCCGCCAAAATAGGAAAGGTTCAGGCGACCGTCAAACAGCCCGTGCATGCCGGTCAGACGTGGCTCGAAAACGGCCCGTTGGCCATCAAGACCTTTCTCACGGTAGTAACTGGTCGCCAGGAGGTTCATGTCAAAGTAGAGGGCGGGGAGAAACGGAAGTTGCTCGCGGACACCATAGAAGGAGAGTTCCGGCGCACGCTGCAGGGTGGTGGTGTTGCTGCTGGTGTAGTAATCCTGGGTATAGATGGCCTGGGCGCTTGCCAGCCAGGTGTCCCAGAATTTGGTCAATACGGCCCGTGAATCGTAATACTGGCGGTTGTAGTCGCCACTTTTTTCAGCATAGTCGGACAGAAAAGTCCGGTCGCTGGTCAGGTTGAGGCTGGTGACCAGTGAGAAGCTGTCCGAGAACTGCTCCTTGTGGAACTGAACCAGTTGTCCCCGTTCCTTTTTCTCGTTGTTGTCATAAATCAGATAGCCGCCGGCAGTCCCTTCGCTGCTGCGGTTTCTCAGGTAACGATAGTCAAGGCCGAGTCCGACACCTCGTTTGGTCTGAACATCAAGGTCGATGGTGGCTTCCTGGGACGGCGAGATGGCCCAGTAGAAGGGAATGTCGGTAAAAACGCCCCGCTTGGTTGAGTTGCCGAAGCGTGGGAAGAGGAAGCCGGATTGACGCTCCCGCTTGACCGGCAAGATGATGTAGGGAAAGTAGAAAACCGGGATGTCTTTAACATAGAAGACCACGTTTTTGCCGGTGGCAAACTCTTCAAGGGTCACATCAAGTTCAGCGGCACCGAATTTCCAGCTGGGAACAGCCGCGTCGCAGGTGGTCAGTCCTCCGTTACGCAGGGCGTAACCATCGTTACCCGTTTTGGCAATCTGCCTGCCGTCGGCCCGGAAATTCCCTTGGCTCATGAAGATCCGGCCATTCTCCATTTCAGCACGGCCTGTCTCCGTGTCCAGCACCAGATGATCACCCCAGAGGATGTCGCCGGCCTTGACCAGATAGACGTTGCCCTGGGCAGAGAGGATCTGGGTTGTACGGTTGAAACTGGCCGTATCGGCAGTCATGGTCATATCCTGCCAGGTCATCTCAACCTTGCCGCTGGCCTTGATCAGGTCGCTGGCGGCGTCGTGGCTCATGACGTCAGCACGGATCAGCATGCCGGGCGCGGCGGTCTGCTCGGCAGCAAACAGTAGCGCCGGACAGGTCAGGAGCAGCAGATAGAGACAGGTAAGCACTGTTTTCATTCAGAGGGTTCTTTCTTGCCTTATGCTTCTCATGTTATCCCCGTACCGCCTCACAGGGGATGTTATCCAGCAGGGCCTTCAACTCACCGATCAGGAAGAGCGAACCGGCTACCACGAGCAGATCACCGGGGTGCGCCGCCGTTTTTGCCGCTGCAAGGCCAGAGGCAACGCTGTCGGCTGCCCGGGCGCTGACGCCGCGGTTCCGGCAAGCCGCTGCAAGCTCGGTCGCAGGGATGGCCCGTTCCTGTGAGGGAGTGACGGTAATGATCTGATCAAAAACTGGAAGCAGATGCTGCAAAACTCCCTGATGATCCTTGTCTTCCATCATTCCCAGCAGCAGAATCATCCGGCGACCGGAGTAAGCCTCAAGGGCCCGGGATAACGCCTGGGCACCGGCCGGATTATGGGCTCCGTCCAGCAGCAGTTCTGCACCCTCAGCAAGGCGGACCAGTTCCATCCGGCCCGGCCAGCGGGTGTTTGCCAGCCCTTGGCGCATCGCCTGCTCACTGACCGGAAATCCCAGCGCTTCCAGCTGTTCTGCTGCGGCCAGGGCAACTGCCGCATTGCCGGTCTGGTAGCTGCCGGTCAGACCGGGCGTAAGACCGGCCAAGGAACGTCTGACGCCTTGATAGAGCATTCCGTTGCCAACGCTCCACTGTGCGTTGAAGTCGCGCCCGGCCAGTATGAGCTGATTGCCGTTCCGGGCACAGTACGCTTCTGCGGTATTCAGTGCATCAGCTTCCTGGCAGGCCGAAACAACCGGACTGCCGGAGGGGGTAATGCCGATTTTTTCAGTTGTGATCTCCTGCAGGCTGTTACCCAGCCATTGGCAATGGTCAAGGGAGACCGGAGTGATGACCGTGAGGATGCCAGGAACCGCTGCGGTGGCGTCGTTGCGACCGCCCATGCCGGCCTCAAAAACTGCAATCCGGACCCTGTTTTCAGCAAACCAGCGGCAGGCCAGGGCGGTGGTCAGCTCAAAAAAGGTCTCATCATCCCGGGCAGCGGCCAGCAGCTCCGACACCTGCCGGTCAAGGGCATCAGGACTGATGGTCTTGCCGTTGATCTGAAACCGTTCTGTGTAACTGACAAGATGGGGAGACGTAAAAAGGCCGGTACAGTACCCGGCCTGTGTAAGCATGGCAGCCAGAAAAGCGGCAGTGGAGCCTTTGCCGTTGGTGCCGACGACATGTACAGCCGCAAATGACTGTTCCGGATGGTCGTAGCGCTCAAGGAGCGCCGTGACCCGTTCAATGCCGGGCTTGATGGAGAATCGTCGTCGCCCGAACAGCTCTGCCAGCCGCCCTGAACCGGACACGCCTACTGTCTGGTCAGTATGGCCAGGACCTGACCCAGAGTTTGACGCATTTCCAGACGGGATACGATCATGTCGACCATGCCGTGGTCAAGCAGGTATTCTGAGCGTTGGAAACCGGGCGGCAGTTTCTGGCGGATGGTCTGTTCGATTACCCGGGGGCCTGCAAAGCCGATCAAGGCCTTGGGTTCGGCAATGTTCAGGTCGCCCAGCATGGCAAAACTGGCAGTGACCCCGCCGGTGGTTGGGTCGGTCAGGACTGATATGAACGGCAGTCCGGCGCTTTTCAGTTTTGCCAGAGCTGCCGAAGTCTTGGCCATCTGCATCAACGACAAGATCGACTCCTGCATCCGTGCGCCACCGGATGCGGAGATGACGATGACCGCCTGCTTCTTTTCAAGACCTCGTTCAATGGAACGGGTGATCTTCTCTCCCACTACACTGCCCATGCTGCCGCCCATGAAGGCAAAGTCAAAGATGGCTATCTGGGTGGGGATGCCTTCAATGGCGCCTTCAACGCAGATGACCGCGTCGCGGGAGCCGCCCTTGGCAACCGTGGCGTTGATCCGCTCCTGATAGCTTTTCGTGTCCTTGAACTGGAGAAAATCGGTTGAAGTCAGCTCGGCATCGAACTCCTGCCAGCTGCCGTTGTCCAGCAGCGCCTGCAATCGTTTGCGTGGGGCGATCCGGTAATGATGTCCACACTTGGGACAGACCTGGAGGTTGTCCTCAATTTCTCTGGTCAGCAGGGACTCGCTGCAACCGGGGCATTTGGTCCAGAGTCCTTCGGGGACCTTGACATGTTTGGTGCTGCTCTTTTCAATTCCTGTCTTGTCACGTTTGAACCAGCTCATATAGAAGATCCTCTCAGGAAGAAATTAGTGTGGTGTAATGGCCTGTTTCAGCGAGGTAACCAGCTTCGTCACTTCTGATTGAAGCTGATTCCCCTGATACTGTTCAAACAGTTTGACAATAGCGCTGCCAACTACAACGCCGTCTGCTGATGCAGCAACCTCGGCCGCCTGTTCCGCTGTTGAGATACCGAACCCCGCAACAACCGGCAGGCTGATGGTGCTTCTGACCTTCGCAAGCTCTTTGCCAAGGCCGCTTGAGACCGTTTGC
>CAZOTC010000089.1:0-9884 GCA_964582605.1 uncultured Geobacter sp.
TATGCCGCCGGTGAAGTGACCGGCGGGGTGCACGGCGCCAACCGCCTGGGGGGCAACTCCATCTCAGAGACCATCACCTTTGGCCGGATCGCCGGAGCCAACGCTGCAAAATTGGTAAAAGCCAATAAGTAAGTCCAGACAATCGAACAGGGGGCTGGAACATCAGCCCCCTGACGGGACAGCAGCCATGCAACCATCAACCCGCTTCATAGCCCTTGCCAACAAAAACCTCAGACTGTTCCTGGCTGGTCACGCCATCTCTCTGACCGGCACCTGGATGCAGTCGGTAGCCCAGGGCTGGCTGGTTTACACCTTGACCAAATCCGCATTTTCACTGGGTCTGGTGGCGGTAGCCCTGTCTGCCCCGGTGCTGCTGTTCTCGCTGCTTGGCGGGGTGATTGCAGATAAAGTCAACCGGCGGCAACTGCTGATCACAACCCAGACCCTGTCCATACTACCGGCCCTGCTGCTGGCTGTTCTCACCCTTAGTGGCCAGATCACGGTCGGCTGGATCATGGGACTGGCCTTTTTGCTGGGAACCGTCAATGCCATTGAGCTGCCTGCCCGACAGGCCTTTCTGGCTGAGCTGGTCACCCGTGCAGAGCTGACCAGTGCCATTACGTTGCATTCCGTTGTGTTTAACGCCACCCGGATTATCGGCCCGATTCTGGCCGGCTTTACCATTGCCGTTACCGGCCTTTCGGTCTGCTTTCTGATCAATGCCATCAGTTTTCTGGCAGGTATCACTTCATTACTGCTGATTCCGCATCAAACCGGCGCCAGTGTCGCAACAAACGCACATTCCAGCATGCTTGACGGGTTACGGGAAGGGGTCCGTTATGTGGCAGGCGAACGGCAGATCATTCTGGTGATGGTACTGGTGGCGGTGGTCAGCCTGTTCGGCATCCCTTTTGTGCCGATGTTGCCGGTTTTTGCCGATGGCGTGCTCAAGGTGGGACCAGAGGGGCTGGGATTTTTGGCCGGGGCCAGCGGAGCTGGCTCACTACTGGCGGCCCTGCTGGTGGCGTGGCAGCGGAATATCAATAAAAAAGGCCGCCTGATGGTGGCGGCCGGACTGTTGTTTGCGGGATGTCTCTTTCTGTTTGCCCATACGCACGATTACCAGGCGGCCCTGCTGGCACTGCTGTTTACCGGGGCCGGGATGGTCTGCTTTCTGGCAATGATCAGTTGCCATCTGCAGCACCACTGCCCCGAAATACTGCGTGGTCGTGTGATGGGGGTCTACACCCTGGTGCTGATCGGCATGGCACCGTTCGGCCACGCCCTGATGGGCTTCCTTGCCGGGGCAATCGGGGTCAGTGCGGCCCTGTCATTCGGTTCTGCCATCTGCGGCGGCGCCATCCTGGCCAGCGCACGCCCCCTGTTCCGTATCAACTGAAGCTACTTCTTAGCGCCCTTCTCATTCAATGACGCAATAATATCACCAGTGATATCAACCATTTCGATATTTTGCCCAAGGTAGAGCAACTCACGGTTGATCACGATAGCGGTCAGCCCTTTGGCCCTACCCAACTCATCTGCAGCCTTGCCGATCGCCTCAAACAGCCCCTTGGTCAGTTTCTGCTGGCTGTCCATAAGTTCTTTCTCCAGCTTCATCCCAAGCTTCTGAAACTCTTCAACCTTTTTCTGAAACTCTTTAGACTTTGCCTCCCGCTGCTGGGGTGACAGACCGGGTAGTTGACGTTCGGTGTCGGCCTTGAAGGTATCCAACTGCTTCCGCTTCGCTTCGATCTGCTTCTGCAACTTTGCTTGCTGGGACTTGATCTGTGACTGGGCAGCCTTGCCCATTGTCGAGTCTGCAGAAATCTTATTGATATCCACAATGCCGATTTTAGGTGTCGCCACCGGCGGGGGTGTCTCCTTGACTGCCGGCAGCAGTGAAAGCCCCGGACTTGACTGCAGCAGGGACGGTTGTGAAGCTGCCGGAGCAGGGGCGGTAGAAGCTGCCGGAGGCGCCGGTTGGTCAGCAGCCTGAACCGGTTGGGCTGCAAGACTCAGAAATAACGCACAAACAATACTCACTATAGCTCGTTGCATGAGAGACCTTTCCTGTTACCATTTAGTTGAGCCTCTTTCAAAACTATTGCGGCGGCCGACTACTGCGTTGCGCGGTGCTCGATCCTTCGCCTAACTGATTGTTATATTTCAGTTGCTGTGCTCCGTGCGCCTTGTATTCGACCTTCCTTATGAACATTTTGAAAGAGGCTCAGTTGATACGGAATTTGCTGACCATTTGCTGCAGTTCGGCAGAGGAAGCTGCCATCTGGGAGGCAGCCGTCTTGGTCTCGTCAGCACCCAATGCAGCCTCCCGGATCACGCTGGTGATCCCGTGCATACTGTCGGAAATAGCCACAGTGGAACTGGACTGCTGGGCCGCTGCCGAGGCAACATGGGAGACCTGATTGCGCAACTCGCAGATCTTGGTACGGATACTGACGATCGCCTCGCAGGAAAGTCTGACCCCTTCACCCCCTTCATGAACACTACCGGCACTTTGCTCCATGGAGCCGACCACAGCCCTGACATCCCGCTGCAGGGCCGTGATGATCCCCTGAATCTCCCGGGTGGCAGAAGTGGTACGTTCTGCCAGTCGACGCACCTCATCAGCGACCACCGCAAAGCCGCGCCCCTGTTCACCGGCACGGGCAGCCTCAATGGCGGCATTCAGAGCCAGCAGGTTGGTCTGATCGGCAATATCTCCGATGGTGGAGAGGATATCGCCGATCTGGTTGGAAGTGTCACCCAGATTTTTGACCGCAGAGGTGGTCTCGGTCATGACCCCTTCAATACCGCCCATAACCACCGACATACCTGAGATGATCCGCTCACCTTCCTGTGAAACCAGTTCCGCCTCGGTAGCCATGGAAGACATGGTGTCACAGCTGCAGGCGATCTCGCTGCTGACCTGTGCCATGCCGTCTGTCGATTGGCTGACCGCATCGGATTGTGCTGCCGCGCTGCCGGTTCCGTCAGCGATTGACTCGGCCGTATGCCTCAACCGCTCTGATGCAGCTGCAACACTGTCCGAGGTATGACGTATACCTGAAATCATGGTCTGCATAGCGGTCTGGAGCGTGTCGATGGACCGGATGATGGCGCTGATCTCATTGTTGCGTTTGGCCGCTATTTTTTGTTGGAGATTGCCGTTCGTCATTTCTTTCAGATAGCCAAGTATCCGTTGCAGGGCATCATTGACCGACCAGAACAGCAGGCCGCCGAAGAAGGCGCCTACCACCACGAACAGCGCGGTGGTCAGAATGGAATAGGTAAGCGGCAGTGATCGGCCTGCCCCGACACCAAAGATGATGCAGAGGCTGTAACAGAAACAGAGCAGGTAAATACGGGTCTTGATCTTCAGGCCCAGGTATTTATCAAGGAAGAAGTTCATGGGACACTCCTTGTCAAATTGTTCTCCAAATCAGTCGGCATACTACTCTATTCTAGGGGCTTTTACCTACTTTTTTTGCAGCTGCCACCTCAACCGCCACATCGTACAGAGTACTCCCCTCACCGCAGTCAGTCAGCCGCTGCGAGGTCAGGGCATTGATACCACGCCCTGATTGGCTACGGTCAAGCCGGTAGACCCCTTCACTGACCACGGTACCGGGCGGTACCTGTTCCGTTATCTTCAGCGTCAGCTCAATTGAGCCAAACCCATTGTAAACAGTGACCAACTGTTCATTGCACAACTGACGGTCAGCGGCATCAGCAGGGTGTACCAGCAATGTTGGTTCTCCCCGTTTCTGCAGCAGGTCGTCACGTTCATTAAAGCAGGAGTTAAGGCTGTACAGGCTGACTCCTGGCTGCAGCCGCAGCGGCAATCGGTCTGCCTCGGCATGGGTGGGCAGCAGGCAGGGCAGGGGATGCGGTTCCCGGTCATTGCGCAGCTCAATCTTTCCTGAGGGTGTCAACCAGGGGCCCCGTGGCGAGGTAGGGGGTGTCATCAGCACCGGCTCCCCCTGCTGCAGCTGTTTAGTGATTGCAGCATCCCGCCAGCTGTTAGGCTCAGCCAGCAGCTGATCAATCAGATCATCTGCCGATTGCCTGAAGAACGGTTCGTCCCAGCCCAGTCCCTCTGCCAGCAGGCAGAAGGTATCCCAGTTTGATTTTGCCTCACCAACCGGCGGGATCACGGCACAGCAGCGCTGGGCCTGATAGCTGCCGTAACTGCGGTACAAGTCGGGATGTTCCAGCGAACTGGTGGCAGGCAGGACAATATCGGCATAGCGGGCCGTGTCGGTCATAAAACGCTCATGTACCACCATGAACAGGTCATCCCGCTCCAGTCCTTTGATAACGGCATTCTGGTCCGGGGCAATGGCGGCAGGATTCGAATGATAGACATACAGCGACATCACCCTGGGATCATGCAGTGTATTCAAGGCCATCCCCAGCTGATTCATGTTCACGATCCGGGTGGGAGCCGTCATGAAATCTTCCCGTGTGACCAGCTGTAGCGGAAAGGCTGCTCCGGTGGAAGTGCCGCAGAACAGGCCTGCGCCTGGCCGCTGCCAGGCACCGCTGACAGCCGGCAATGCGGCAATACAACGGATTGTCATGGCGCCATTGCCATAGCGGGTCAAACCACCCCCCACCTGAATCAGCGGCGCCTTGGCTGCAGCATAGGCCCGCGCCAGATCACGGATCGTATCAGCCGGAAGCCCGCAGATGGTAGCCATCTGTTCCGGCCTGCAATCCGGCAGAACCTGCCGGCACAGCTCCTCAAAGCCAACCACGTTGTCACGGATAAACGCCTGATCCACCAGTCCCTCATCCACCATCACCTGCAGCAACCCCAGGGCCAGGGCACCGTCACTGCCCGGTTTAACAATGATCGCCCGGTCCACTGCCTGGCAGGTGGGGGTCTGATAGGTATCAATGGCCCAGACCTGTGCCCCGCGTTTACGGGCCGCCTGGGCGTCAGCCATGCTGTGGATGCTGGTGGCAGCGGCGTTCAGCCCCCAGAGGATAATCAGGTCGCTTTTGCTGCGCTCTGCAGGATCAAGGGCCGGGGTGTTGCCCATGACCGCCTTCCAGCCTGCATCCTTGGCCGGGGTACAGATGGTACGGGCCAGACGGCTAGCCCCCAGTTTGTGAAAGAAAGGGTGACCGCTGTTACGCTGCACCAGCCCCATGGTGCCGGCATAGGAATAGGGCAGGATCGACTCGGCGCCATACTGCGGAATAATCTCCTGCCAGCGGCTGCAGATCCGTGCGATTGCCTCATCCCAGCTGATCGGAGTAAACCGGCCGCCCCCCTTTGGACCGCTCCGCAACAGCGGAGTTGTCAGACGTTGGGGAGAGTGGACCGTCTGCTGGTACTGGCGCATCTTGCCGCAGATCAGCCCCTGCGTAATCGGGTGATCCGGGTCAGCCTCAACCTTGATCGCCTTGTCATTTTCGACCGTTATCAGTAAACCGCAGGCATCAGGGCAATCATAGGGACAGACAGAACGACAGGGCATGACGCACCTCCGGCAAAGCACATAAAACCGTGCCTTAACAGGTATTGGGAATTACATTTGACAGCACCGTTTTCTTCAGTAATCATCCCTAGCAGAATCGTCGGGGAGGAATCAAGACATGATTATTGTAACCGGAGGAGCTGGACTGATCGGCAGTGCCGTTATCCACGGACTGAATCAGCGCGGGATCGATAACATTCTGGTGGTGGATCATCTGGGGATGACAGACAAGTGGCGCAACCTGGCACCGCTCAAGTTCAGGGATTATCTCGAGAAAGACTGTTTTGAAGCATTACTTGACCATGGCGGTTTAGCCGCTCGGCTGTACGGACCACTGCAAGCGTGTATTCATCTGGGAGCCTGCTCCGCAACCACTGAACGGGACGCCAGTTATCTGATTAAAAACAATTTCGAGTACACCTGCAAGACCGCCCGGTTTGCGCGGGAACATGGCGCCCGCTTCATCTATGCATCAAGTGCCGCAACCTATGGTAATGGCGAACTGGGTTTTTCTGATGACGAAGCAATCTTGCCGCGCTTGCGTCCAATGAATATGTACGGCTACTCAAAGCAGCTATTTGACCTCTGGGCCCAGCAGCACGGTCTGTTGAACGAAATGGTGGGGCTCAAGTATTACAACGTCTTTGGTCCCAACGAGCAGCATAAGGGGGAGATGCGTTCGCTGGTGCAGAAGGCCTTTGAACAGATCTCCGAGACCGGTCGGCTCAAACTGTTCAAGTCCCACCGTCCGGACTACGCCGATGGTGAACAGGTACGGGATTTTGTCTATGTCAAGGATGCGGCGGCCATGACCCTGCACTTTCTTGACAACCGCACAGCAGCCGGTATCTTCAATGTGGGTGGCGGCAGTACCGCCAGCTGGAACCGTCTGGCCAAAGCGGTCTTCAACGCCATGGAACTGTCGGTGGCAATTGACTACATCGACATGCCGGAATCGATCCGCAACACCTACCAGTACCACACCTGCGCCGAGACCGAGAAGATCCGACGGACCGGCTACACCGCAGCAACCCTTTCACTGGAGGCAGCGGTCAGTGATTACATCCGCAACTATCTGATTCCAAACAAGCATCTGGGGGATGAGTAGAATTTAAAACAGCAGGTTACGAAACACGGAGTAACGGAGCAACAGAGACAGCAACACAAATTGATCAAGCCGCGAGAATATAGCTCCCATCTTGGTAAACCACTTTCTCAACCGTGCCCCGGTAATCATTACCTGATACATGTCATTTACGACGTTTGTCGCCCGACTCAGGCGACAAACGTCAAATAATTATCACGGCTTATCAGATTCCAGGTCGCTTCGGGATAGCCCATTGTCCACTCCTTCGGCGCACCGGGCCTGGCCTTGCCCCATTTTATCTCGTATCCGTGAAGCTTCCCGTCCCGCTCCTCCACAAGGTCCAGCTCTTTTTTCGTGTAGGTACGCCAGAAATAGTTGTTGGCCGTTTCCCTTAGATACTCCTGACGCTTGAGCCGTTCCATGACCAGATAGTTTTCCCAGAGTTCACCCGGATCATTGCGCAGCTCAAGCGGGTTGAAGTTGTTGATCAGGGCGTTGCGTACGCCGTTATCCACAAAATAGTACCTGCTGTTCTTGGTTACCTCGTTTCTCAGGTTGCGGCTGAAACCTCCAAGTTTTCGGAGGACAAAGGCTTTTTCAAGGAGATCGAGGTAATGATCCGCTGTGTTCTTGCTCATACCGAGACTTGTACCAAGTTCGGTGTAAGACACTTCCTTGCCGATCTGGAAAGCGATGAGCTGGAGCAGTCTGCCGATCTTGGCTGATTGTCTGATCCCCTCAAGCTCCAGGATATCCTTGTACAGGTATGAAGATACAATTTCCTTGAGATACTGCTCACGTTCGCGGTTGTCCTGCAGCAGCACAATTTCGGGGTATGTGCCGTATATCAGGCGATTTTCGAGGCGGCTGTCGGTTTCATGTCGTTGCTCCATGGCCGCCAGTTCCAGCTGTGCCAGCGGATACTGGATTAGCGTGTTTTTCCTCCCAGTGAGCGGTTCGCCGACACTTCTGGCCAAGTCAAAAGACGATGACCCTGTGGCGATGACCCGAATACCGGGAATATGATCAACGATCAGCTTGAGGTTGATGCCGATGTTCTGAACTTTTTGTGCTTCATCTATCACCAACAACCGATTGTTTCCGACGAAGGCCTTCAACTTCTCAATGGATTGAGAAGAGAGATAGCCCTGAATGATAATATCCTCTCCGCTTACCAGAAGATACGGTTCCGGTTCCGTTTTCAGGTACTCGTTGAGAAGGGTGGTTTTACCGGTACGCCGGGCGCCATAAATGACGACCACCTTTCCAGGCTTCAATAAGTTTTTAAGGTTTTCCAGTTGTCGCTGTTTGATATACATGATAACTCCGTCAACGAACTGACCGAATTATATATAATTACTAATAAGACGCAAGGGGAAAGTTAGTTCCGGGAAACCGCTATTGCTGTGTAATCCATTGAATTTTGGTGACTTACTACGCAAATACCGGCCAGTTTGCCGAACCTGCGGTTAGGATAGGTGGTCTCAAGAATCGTTTGAAAAAGGATGGCACAATTGGTGAGCAAATTGAACCTGGTTTGTCTAATTTGCACGATGATTTGCACCAGAGCCGGTTACATCAAATGCACCGCCCACCCACCCCGATCAGTGCCGTCAGACCGTACACCAGCCACATCAGTTGCACCGCCTGCAAAATATGCCGTGCCTGCAGCGGTTGCAGCGAATCTCCCATAAACGGTCTGGTACTGGGCTGACCAAAGTAGCTGTTCACTCCCCCCAACCGCACCCCCAAGGCACCGGCCACCGCTGCCTCGATCTGGCCGCCGTTGGGGCTGGGATGGTTGTGGCGGTCACGTCGAAAGATCCGCCAGGCATTACCTGCACGCTGCCTCAGCAACCATGCTGCAACAACCGTCAACAGGGCGGTCAGGCGGCTGGGTATCAGGTTTGCCAGGTCATCCAGCCGGGCAGATCCCCAACCAAACTGCAAATAACGCTCATTTTTGTAGCCAAAGGTGGAATCCAGGGTGCTGATCGCCTTGTAGGCCAGCGCCCCCAGCGGCCCGCCCAGACAGGCAAACAGCAGCGGTGCGGTACAGCCATCCACCGTGTTTTCCGCCACCGATTCCACCGCAGCACGGGTCACCTCACCTTCATCCAGCTGCTCCGTGTCCCGCCCTACCAGCCAGCTTACCCGCTGCCGCGCTGCTGCCAGATCACCAGCCTGCAAAGGCCGGTAAACAGCCAGGGCATGGTCATGCAGGGAGCGGGTTGCAAAGCAGGTATAGAGCAGCAGGATTGCCACCAGATCACCAAGCAGCGGATGCAGGAGGGTTGCACCCTTTAACAGGCCAAGTCCAACCAGCACCGTACTGCCCACCACCCAGACAACCGCAACCAGACCGGCCAGTTTTGGATTGGCAATCAGACGGCGCAGCGGTGCTTCAGCACGCTGGGCCAGCCAGCCGATCCCCTGCACCGGATGGGGCAGCCAGCGGGGGTCGCCCAGCAGCAGGTCCAGCAGGATGGCAAGGAGTATTTGTTGGTAGAGAGGGATCACAGACTGTTAATAGCACGCGGATAACGCGGATTGAACGGATTTTCGCAGATTAGAACCCACAACATTTCTGTACATAACCTTTACACACTCATTTTAGCATCGACTGAAAGCATAACGGACTCACCGTCGCCGGAATCACCCATGATAAACGCCGCACATTCTGCTGCGTGCGACATTGAGATCAGGTGCCCTCCATCAATCAGAAGAGCAACCGTCTTCGGACGGCGGGATCACAAAATCATGGCGTCCGTGAAGCCGTATGACCTTAGTTGTACTCGGACCGAGCCCCTCCCAGTTGAAAATGGCAACACACATAGCCCGGACGAATGCAGGCTCGGCGCTGGTAAACATCTGCGTCAACTCCGTCGGAATCTTACCTGCCAAAATCCGCAGCCAGTCAAGCGGGGCAATCTGAGCCAACGGGTGAAGGGCCGTAAGCAGCGTGCTGATTTCTTCTTTACGGGCTGCGCTGCCAATCAAATACAGGCGGGAGATGTCCCGGATCTTGCTAATCTCGCAGGCGACCATTCCCCCGAGGGATGCGCCAATCAAGACATCTCCATCGTTGATATGGTATGAGTCGCACATGGAGTGAGCAACCTCGCTCAAACTCTGCTCCCCGGCATAACGCACCCAGTCATGCGCTACAAATCCAGGAATGCTTGTCCAAGGTGCTGGGTACATTCTATGGTCGGCGCCCATACCGGGCAATGCATGGATCATAAAGTTACCGGTTAACGGGGCTGAGGCACCACCGGCTTGACCGGTGTTGCCGATGGTTGGAACTCACT
>CAZOTC010000090.1:0-9865 GCA_964582605.1 uncultured Geobacter sp.
GAGGGTTTTTTTGATGTCTTCGATCATGGGCACATGGCTCCTTGGTGGGTGGCCTCCGCAGTAGTTTTACAAAATGCCTGATTCCACAAAGCTGAAGTAGGCACCATCCCCGATAATGATATGATCCAGTACCTTGATCCCCAGGATCTCGCCGGCCTCTTTCAGACGGCGGGTGATTTCGCGGTCTTCCCGGCTGGGGGCCGGGTCGCCGGAGGGGTGGTTGTGGACGAAGATCACCGCAGCGGCCGATTCCCGCACCGCCGGGGCAAAGACCTCACGGGGGTGAACGATGGACTGGTTCAGACTGCCTTCTGAGACCTGTACCTTGCGGGTGATCCGGTTCTTACCGTCCAGCAGCAGCACCAGAAACAGTTCCTTGCGGCTGTCACGCAGTTCATGATGAAAAAACTCAAAGACCTGGGCCGGCGAGGTAAATCGCTCCAGGGTCTCCAGACGCCGGGCCTGAAAGCGGCTTCCTAACGTAAAGGCGGCCTTGATCGAGGCGGCCTTAGCCAGTCCCAACCCCTTAACCTGCTGCAGTTCATTCAGCTCTGCCTGGGCCAGCTCCCGCAGATTACCGCCAAACCGCTCCAGCAGTTCGCGCCCCAGGTCAATGGCGCTCCTGCCTGCTGCGGCATCGCCGGTACGCAGCACCAGGGCCAGCAGTTCGGCATCGGACAGGGCTGCGGCCCCACGTTTGAGCAGCTTCTCCCGCGGCCGTTCATCCTCCGGCCAGTCCTTTATCGCGGTACTGCTCACGACAGCATCCCGATCCCCAGCAACAACAGGACCGCTCCGCCTGCTGCCAGCCGGTACCAGACAAAGGGCCAGAGCGTGCTTTTCTGCACAAACTTGAGCAGAAACGCCACGCTGAGATAGCCGACCGCCGCCGATACAGCCATCCCCACCAGCATCGGTGCCGCCATACCCGGCTCAATGCCGTGTTTCAGAAGATGGATCCCCTTGAGCAGGGCCGCGCCAAACACAATCGGCAAGGAGAGCAGGAAGGAAAAACGGGCCGCATCACTGCGGCTCAGACTCAGCAGCAGCCCGGCGGTGATGGTAATACCGGAGCGGGACACCCCCGGCACCAGAGCCAGACACTGGAAACAGCCGATCAGCAGGGCACTGCCCAGGGTGATCGAAGCGACATCGTGCAGCTGCCTGCCGTAGCGATCAGACAGCCCCAGACCAAGGCCGAAGACCATCAGCATCAGGGCAATCATCAGCGGGCTGCTGCGAAAAAGCGCCTCGATCGGCTCTTCAAGAGTCTTACCGACAACTGCTGCCGGAACCGAGGCCAGCACGATCATCCAGGGCAACCGCAGACGTTTCTGCTCACCAGGCTGATAGAAGCCGGTCAGGGCATCCTGAACCAGGGTGACGACATCACGACGAAAATAAAAGAAGATGGCCAGAAAGGTACCAAAATGCAAGGCAACGTCAAAGGTAAGGCCGGAGTCAGGCCAGCCCAGCAGGCGGGGTATCAGAATAAGGTGACCGGAACTGCTGATCGGCAGCACCTCGGTGGCCCCCTGGATGAGCCCCAGCAGAGCGGCATGTAGCAGGTCCATCAGTATGGTTACTCCTTGGGGGCTATATCAAGCGCAGGTCTGATCTGCAGCGAAGCGCCATCCTGTCTGCCCTGGTGAAAGGCAGCGGACAGGACCGTTGAGCTGCGGCTGCGCCGGGTGCGCAGCTGTCCCAGGTGTTCTTCACGATACTGGCGGATCAGGGCGTCCTTGACCGGCACCAGGGCGGTGCTGGTGGTGGGGGTCTGGGCCTTCTGGGCCTGCAGCGCCTGCCGTACCCCATGGACACCACCCAGCAGATAGGAGCTCCGGACCCGTTCACGGCTGACGGCGGACAGCTTGCCGGACCGGCTATCCAGGGCACGCAGGTACAGGGAAGCCAGCCGGCGCAGCTCCTTCATCAGGTATTCCAGGGTGCAGGCCGCCACCCCCGGGTCGTCCCCCACGCCGATGAACCGCAGGCGGCTGCAGGTCTGGATGGTGGTGACGATCGGAAAGCAGTCAAAGGCGTTGGCAACCGTGGCAAACAGTGAAGAAAGCCATTTGGGAACGGTCCTGGCCACCTGCAGCTCAACCTCGCCCGCCCCTTCCTCCTGCATCTCAAGCTCGGACATGGCCAGGTTGTGCTCGGCCAGCAGCCGCTGGGCATGGGCGGCAGCCAGGGCCGCCTCATGTTCGTTGCTGCTGTTGGAAAGGGCCAGCAGCTTGCGGACCCGCTCGATGATCCGTTCGCGGGTCACGGCTGCCTGTCCTGCGGCTCGTCATCAACCGGTTCAGCCACGCCTGATACCGCCTCCGGTTGCATCCCCTGCCGCTGCAGCCGTGCTGCCAGGCGGTAGACCAGCACATAGGATACCGCCGCTGCAGCCAGTCCGGTTATACTGCAGCCGACAAACAAGGGTGCGGTATATTCCTGCAGATGTTCCCAGTCCAGCACATCAAAGGAAACCTCCTTGTGCTTCTGACCCAGCACAAACTCACCCAGACGGTAGTTTACCATCAGCAGCGGCAGCATGGTAAACGGCGTATTGACCAGCGATCCGGTAATGGTGGTCAGCTTGTTCAGTTTGAAAACAAGGGCCGAGACAATTGCAATGAAGGTCTGAATACCGATGAACGGAGAAATACTGATAAAGACCCCGATAGCAAAGCCTGCGGCAACATGGCGGGGATCACTGTCAAGCTCAAGCACCGAAAGCATACGTTGTTTAAAATCTCTTGTTATCATGGAAATCACACTCTAAAGATGCCGGCACCGGTTTGTCAATCGCCAAAAGCCTTGCAGGGCCATTGAAAATAATGGTAACCAGTGGCATTTGGTTCTATTCAGATCAGGAGACTGCCATGCCGCATCGTGAACTGACCTACTACGCTGTTTCTGTTGTCGGCGCCGACCGTCCCGGCATTGTGGCCGGGGTAACCGAAGCGCTCTTCAAACTGGGCTGTAATATCGCCGATTCAAGCTGCGCCATGCTGGCCGGCGAGTTTGCGATGATCCTGATTATCTCCCATCGCAAACCGTTTACCAAGGTCACCCTGCTGGAAGAGTTGAAACCGGTCTGCGACCGGCTGGACATGACCCTTTCAGTGCGCCATCTGCCCCAGGGGGAGCAGGATCGCAAGGAAACCGTCGGCGAGATCTGCCAGATCACGGTCTACGGCGCGGATCAACCCGGTATCGTCTACCGGGTCACCAGTGCCCTGGCAGCGCAGCAGATCAACATCATGGACCTGCAGACCAAGCTGGCCGGCAGCGAACAGGAACCGATCTATATCATGCTGCTGGAAGCGGTTCTGCCGGAAGGGGTCACGTCGGAAGCGGCAGAGCAACTGCTGCACAGCCTGCGGGAAGAGCTGCAGGTCGAGATCGGGGTACGGATCGTGACCCCAGTGGAGCTGTAGATGGCGGTGCAACAGATCCTCAAATATCCGCACCCGCTCCTGAAAAAAATGGCCCATCGGGTGGATCAGCTTGATGACGGCATCCACAGCCTGGTACAGGACCTGATCGACACCATGCAGGCCGGTCCCGGCTCCGTCGGCGTGGCGGCGCCCCAGATCGGGGCAGGATTGCGTGTCTGCGTGGTGGATGTCTCCAAAAGCAGGCACGGTAAGGATAATAACCACGGGCTGCTGTGCATGGTGAACCCCGAGATCATCAGCCGCTCCGGTTCTGCGGTCATGCGGGAGGGCTGCATGAGCGTGCCGGACTATACCGGAGACGTGGAGCGGGCCACCGAGATAACGGTCCGGTTTCTTGACAGCCGGAGCGGCGAAGTACGGGAGCTGTCGGCATCAGGTTTCGAAGCGGTGGCGATCCAGCACGAGATGGATCACCTGGACGGTCTGCTGTTCCTTGACCGGATCGTGAGTATTGCCACCGGTCTGTTTCGACGCAAAAGCTACAAGTAGGGGATGCCTATGAAAAAGACCGAACAGAAAGCACTGCTTCAGCTGGCCAGAACAACCATTATCGCGCAGGTCAGCGGCCAGCCGCTCCCTGGTATCGAGAAGCCCTCCGAAGCCCTGCTGTCCCATTCAGGCTGTTTTGTCACCATCAAGCAGCAGGGGCAGCTGCGGGGCTGCATCGGCAGTTTTGTCGCGCAACAGCCGCTGTGGCAGACTGTACGGGAAATGGCGGTCTCCGCCGCCACCCGCGATCCCCGCTTCTATCCGATGAAACCGGCGGACCTTGACCATTTTCAGCTGGAGATATCGGTCCTTTCTCCATTGCAGCAGATTCAGTCGGTTGATGAGATTCAGGTCGGCACCCACGGCCTCTACCTGATCAAGGGGAGCAACCACGGCGTGCTGCTTCCCCAGGTGGCGACCGAGTACGGCTGGGACCGCGACACCTTTCTGCGGCATACCTGCCGCAAGGCCGGTCTGCCTGATGATGCCTGGCAGAAGAAATGCGATATCTATATCTTTTCTGCCGAGGTCTTCGGAGAAGCCGAGTAGGCGATGAACAGCTTCCCGTTCCGCAAACAGGCGGTATTGTATAAAAATCCAGGCACCTGCAAACAGTTTGCCCGGATCTTTTTCATGATCTACCTGGTAACCGGCCTTGGATTCGCCTGGCTCTGGTTCAACCAGATTCCCGAGGTACAGCAGGCGTTGCTGAACGAGCGGATCCAGGCCACCAGAAACCTGGTGGAGGTGGTCAACTCGATGCTTTTCCACTATCAGGAACGGGCCGCCGCCGGGCAGATCCCGCTTGCAGAAGCAAAACAACGGGCACTGCACACCCTGAAAAACATCCGCTACTCAACCGGACAGTATTTCTGGGTACACGACCTGACCCCCACCATGCTGATGCACCCGGTCCAGTCCAACCTTGACGGCACCAATCTCACCAACTTCAGGGATGCTGCCGGGCGCCTGCTCTTTGTCGAGATGAATCAGCTGGTGCTCCGGCAGCAACAGGGCAGCATCAGCTATCTCTGGCCCCGCCCGCAGGGGGGCGATCCGGAGCGCAAGACCTCCTGGGTCTCGCTCTACCAACCCTGGAACTGGGTCGTGGGCAGCGGCATCTACCTTGATGACCTTGCCCGTGACTTCACCCTGATCAGAAAACGGTTGCTGATTTCAGGTATCAGCGCCTTCGGCGTCATGTCCCTGATCGCCATGTATCTGGTCTACCGGATCAACAAACCGGTCATACTGGCACAGCAGGTTGCCGACCGCATCACTGCCGGTGAGGCGTGGGATGAGCTGAAAATTGACGACACGACTGAATCAGGTAAGCTGGTCGGCATCATCAAGGGCCTTACGGAAGACCTGCGACAGGCCAAACAGCAGGCAGAGGCCGCCAATGCCGACAAAAGCGCAATCCTGCATGCTGCAGGCGACGGCATCATCGGACTTGACCGGACCGGCAGCATCACCTTTGCCAACCGTTCAGCCGAACTGCTGACCGGTCGGCTGACCGACGAGATGCTGGGCAACAACATCCACGAGCTGTTCCGGCACAGCAGCCGTGACGATGAGCCGCTGCCGGCAGAACAGTGTCAGATCCTGCGCTGCTGCAGAGACCACAGCAGCACCGAACTGTCCGGCGAGCTGTTTCACCGCAAGGACGGCAGCAGTTTCCCGGTCAACTATCTGGTCACGCCGCTTGGCGGCGACAGGGACGGGGCGGTGCTGGTGTTCCGCGACATTACCGAACAGCAGGAAATGGAGCGGCGGATTATCTGGATGGCCCAGCATGACCCGCTGACCGGCCTGCTCAACCGCAACGCATTTGAGGAGCGGGCGTCCTGTCTGGAGGCGATCTGCCGCCGTGAGCAGCGCAGCATCGCACTGCTGTATATCGATCTGGACGGATTCAAACAGGTCAACGACCGCTACGGCCATGACACCGGCGACGCAGTGCTGCGTGAGGTCTCCGAACGGCTCAGAAGCGTCCTGCGTGAGGTCGATATCACGGCCCGTTTTGGCGGTGATGAATTTGTGACCGCACTGCAGGTGACACCTGATCAGCCCGATAGTGCCTGCCGGATTGCCGAACGGCTGGTGGCGGTCCTGAGCACCCCCTTCTGCCGGGAAGGACGTGAGATGCAGATAGGGGCCAGCATCGGTATTGCCGGGTATGATCCCGGCAGCGAGACCACCCTTGACCAGGCGATCCGCTGGGCCGATCAGGCGCTGTATCAGGCCAAGCGGGAAGGCAAAAACCGGGTGGTCGTCTCATCAGCCCCCTGTGGGTCTCCGCACCTGCAGGGGTGAAACAAAGCGGTGACGGGAACAGAACAAAGGCAGGCACAATGATGCAAGAGATACCGCGACATACGGTACTGGTCGTCGATGATGACCTGATGAGTCTGGAGATGCTGCTCTGGATCCTGGCGGAAGAACATGAGGTGATCACCGCGGCATCCGCTGCAGAGGCATTGAACCTGTTGCAGCACAGCCTGCCGGACCTGATCCTGCTGGACATCGTCATGCCCGGCATGGACGGCTATGAACTCTTTGAACAGATCAGGCAGCTGCCGGGAGGAGACGAGATCCCGGTGCTGTTCCTGACCGGTGTGTCCGAGCAGGAGTGTGAATCCCGCGGGCTTGAGATGGGTGCGGCGGACTACATCACCAAGCCGTACAACGCGCACCTTGTCAGGCTGCGGGTACAGAACCACCTGCTGCTGAAGGAGCAACGCAGCCATGTCAACCGCAGGCTTGAGGCAGAACAGTCTCTGCTGCTTGAGCGGGCTCATCTGCGCACCTTGATCAACACCATGCCGGACCTGGTCTGGCTGAAGGACATCAACGGCGTGTATCTGTCCTGTAACCGCCGTTTTGAGCAGTTTTTCGGCGTACCGCAGGCCGAGATCATCGGCAAGACCGATTACGACTTTGTCGACAAAGAGTTGGCCGACTTCTTCCGTGCGCATGACCGGATGGCGATGGAGGCAGACAGCCCCAGCGTCAATGAAGAGCTGATCACCTTTGCCAGTGACGGCCACCAGGAGCTGCTGGAAACCGTTAAGAGCCCGATGTACGGCCCGGACGGCACCCTGATCGGCGTACTCGGCATGTCCCGCAACATCACCGAACGCAAACAGATCGAGCAGGCCCTGCTTGAGGCCAAGGAGTCCGCCGAGGCCGCCAACCGGGCCAAGAGCGAATTTCTGGCCAACATGAGTCACGAGATCCGCACCCCGATGAACGGTTTGCTGGGGATGGCACAGTTGCTCCGCTTTACCGACCTGACCCCGGAGCAGGACGAATACCTGCGCAGTATCGAGCTGTCAGCCGACAGCCTGCTGCAGATCATCAACGACATCCTGGACCTGTCCAAGGTCGAATCAGGCAAGATTGAGCTTGAATATGCCGACTTCTCGCTGCGCAAGGCGCTTGCGGATGTGATCACCATCCAGCAGGCCCGCATCCTGGAGAAACAGCTGACCCTGCAGCGGGAGCTGGATGCCGGACTGCCGGCGGTTGTTCGCGGCGACCAGCTGCGGATCAAGCAGATCCTGATCAACCTGCTGAGTAACGCCGTCAAGTTTACCGAACACGGCTCGATCGGCATCGCCCTGTCGGTGATTGACCGCAGCGACAGCCAGGTCCGGGTGCGGATGACCGTCAGCGACACCGGCATCGGCATGACCCGCGAAACGATCGAAAAGATCTTCAAACCGTTTGAACAGGCCGACACCAGCACCACCCGGCGCTTTGGCGGTACCGGCCTGGGACTGACCATCTGCCGGAAACTGGCCGAACTGATGGGGGGGACCATCCGGGTCGAAAGCAGCCCCGGCGTCGGCAGCAGCTTCCATCTTGAACTTCCCTTTGAAATGAGCACCGCCATGCAGACTGCAGAGACACAACCGAAAGACGCCCTTGCAACACCGGAGCGCCCGCTGAACATCCTGATTGCTGAAGACAACCTGCTCAACCAGCGCATGCTGGAGATGATCCTGCACAAGATCGGCCATCAGTCAATCTCCACCAACAACGGCAAAGAGGCGCTGGAGCGCTGGCAGCAGGGCGGCATCGACGCCGTCCTGCTGGATATCCAGATGCCGGTCATGGACGGTGAAGAGGCGCTGGCCGCAATCCGCAGCCGCGACCGGCAGACCGGCAGCCACACCCCGGTGATCGCCTTGACTGCCGATGTCCTGCAGGGGACCGAAGCACGCCTGCTGCAGGCCGGCTTTGATGCGTACCTGACCAAACCGGTCCGGGTCAAGGCACTGGCCGATGAACTGCAACGACTGATACCGCCACAGGGACCGTAACTTTTTTACTCTGCAGCACTGCATCAGATTGGTGATTCAATGCAGCTGAACCAGCTCTCATCCTCACCGGCAAACGGCAAACCGGTCCTGAAACGCCTGATGCTGCCCCTGGCGATCATGCTGATTGCCCTGGTATGCGGCTCTGCCGCTCTACTCTGGCAACAGTATCAGAGCAACAGCAACGCACGTCTGGCAGTCCTGCAGGATGCCATCGCCCGTGAATTCCAGTACGACCTGCAGAGCGAGGCCTCCGGCATGGGGCTGGCCCTGCGTTCAATGGTTACAGACCCCAGAATCATCGCTGCCTTCGGCAACGCCTCTGCCGAACAGATCCTGTCTGATTGGCGCCCGGTTTTTGATGAGATGCGCCGGGTCAACAAGATCACCCATTTCTACTTTATCGATCCGCAACGGATCTGCCGTCTACGGATCCACAAACCGGAACGGCAGGGGGACCGGATCGACCGTTTTACCCTGCTGGAGGCGGAGCGGAGCGGCACGGTAGCCTCAGGTATCGAACTTGGCCCACTGGGCACCTTTACCCTGCGGGTGGTGCAGCCGGTCCACCACAACGGTCGTCTGTTGGGCTACCTTGAACTGGGTAAAGAGGTTGAGGATGAACTGCAGAACCTCTTTATCAAACATCACAGCCCCCTGGCCCTGGTCATCAGCAAATCGGCCATGAAGCAAGCGGCCTTTGAGGAGGGCAAGCGGTATTTCGGCTGGGAGTCCGACTGGAATCGCCTGCGCAACAGCGTTGTGCTGTATGCCTCCCAGGGCTATCTGCCGGACCCCTTTGCCGATGCAGCCGAACAGGCTATCTCCGCCGGCCGGCACACCGGCGAGAGCAGAACAACACTTACCTATGAAGGCAAGGAATGGCGCAGTATCACGATTCCGCTCCCTGACGCATCAGGCAAAAATGTCGGCCTGCTGCTGATCATGAGTGATGTCACCGCACAGAAGGCCGATTTCAAACGCACCCTGCTCACCGGCCTGCCGGCAGCGTTCGCCCTGCTGTTGATGATGCTGGGCTATGTCTTTATCCTGCTGCGCCGCACCGATACCCAGATCGTACTGCAGCAGGAGGAGCTGATTGCCTATTCGTCCCGGCTGACTGAACAGAATCAGGAGCTTGCTGCCGCCCGCACCAGAGCTGAAGAAGCCACCCGGGCCAAGAGTGAATTCCTGGCCACCATGAGCCACGAGATCAGGACACCGATGAACGGTGTAATCGGCATGACCGGCCTGCTGCTGGATACCGAACTTGACAGGGAACAGCGGAGCTACGCCGAAACGGTCCGTAAAAGCGGAGAAAACCTGCTGGATATCATCAACGACATCCTTGACTTTTCAAAGATTGAAGCCCACCGTCTGACTCTGGAAGAGATGCCCTTTGACCTGAGAACCGCCCTGGAGGACACCGTTGAGATCCTTGCTGCCCGCGCCCATGACAAAGGACTGGAACTGACCTGTATGGTCGATCCTGCCCTGCCCTGGATGGTCAACGGAGACCCCGGCAGGCTGCGTCAGATTCTGATCAATCTGGCCGGCAACGCGATCAAGTTTACCGAGCAGGGTGAAGTCTCGATC
>CAZOTC010000091.1:0-7029 GCA_964582605.1 uncultured Geobacter sp.
GCACACCCCGGGTTCTGCAGTTTGTCTGCGCCGGACGGACCAACCCCAACTCTATCCGCAACTGCCTGCGTCTGTTCCGTGAAAACGCCCGGGTGGCCCGTGACCGGATTTCAAAGGAGATGTGGGAGGCGGTCAACGAGATCTGGATGGGGTTCAACGAACGCCTGAAAGGACAGTTGACCGCTGAAAAGGCCGGTTCCCTGTTTGTTGAACTGCGCAATCAGGTGGCCCGCTTTAACGGTCTGGTGGAGTCCACCATGATGCGTGGTGAGGCCCATGCCTTTTCACAACTGGGGGGCGCAGTGGAGCAGGCCGACATGACGGCCCGTATTCTTGACGTGAAGTACCATATCATACTGCCTGATCTTTCGATGGTCGGATCGGCCCTGGATTACTACCAGTGGGCAGCGTTGCTCAAGTCCCTGTCCGGTTTCGAGGCCTTCCGGCGTAACTATCATTCCGGTTTCATGCCTGCGGATGTGGCGGAGTTTGTGGTGCTCAACCCTGATTTTCCCCGCTCGATCGTCTTTCTGGTTAAGCGGATGGAGAGTGCACTTGCGATCATAGGGATGGAAGGCAAGGAAGCAACCCGCGCAGGATCGGGAACACTTTCGGAGATGATTACCACCACCTCTCTGGATATCTTTAACGAGGGGCTGCATGAATATCTTGAGCGTCTGATTCTGGGAGTTTCCCGCCTGCATGCAGCATTGGTCGAGGATTTCTTTCAATAAGGAGTTGGAAACATGCGCTACCTGATCGAACATGAAACCGTGCTGTCCTACCCGGAATCGGTACGGGAGCATCATAGCGAACTGCGTCTGGCGCCGAGGTCAGACGAACACCAGGCCGTGCTGTCCTGTAGCATTACCACAGAACCAACAGCAGAACTGGCCAGTTACACCGATTATTACGGCAACCGGGTTGATTATTTCTGCGTCATTCCGCCCCATGACCGTCTGGTCACCCGCTTGAAGGCAGAGGTGGAAACGGTCAGAGGTAATCCTTTTGAATTTACGCCGGTTGATCCTGGAGAACAGCAGGAGTGGCTCAGTCAGGCCGTAAAAAAAACTCCGCCACTGCATGACTACCTGTTGCACCGCAGCCAGGTAACACCGGCGGCCATGAAGATTGCCGGTGTTTTGAACTGCGCCATGCCCCGCTTTGATCGTGACAAACCGGCCATAACAAGCCTGATGGAGCTGATGGCCTGGATACCGTCGGTGCTTGAGTACCGCAGCGGCGTAACCGGAGTGCATTCCGACCTGGTAGCTGCTGTGAAGCTTGGAGCCGGTGTCTGTCAGGATTTTGCCCACCTGTTCATTACGGTTGCCCGTTCATGGGGGATTCCGGCCAGATATGTCATGGGCTACCTTGATCCCGGTATTATGGGGGAAGGGGAACAGCTTGCCACCCATGCCTGGGCCGAGGCGCTGGTGCCGGGGGGAGGCTGGATCGGTTTTGATGCCACCCACAACCTGCTGGCCAACGACCATTATGTTGCGGTGGCCGTGGGGCGCGATTCCTACGATGCAGCTCCCCAGCGGGGCAGTTTCAAAGGGGACAGCAGCGGCGGGGTGCCGCAGGTCAGGATCAGCGTCCAGCAACAGCAGCAACTGCAATGATGCAGGAGATGACACGTATGTCTGTTTCACCAACCATACAAACCGAAACCTTTTTTACGATTGAGATGCCCTACTGCGAGCGGATGGAGATCAGGCGCACCGTCATAACCGGCGGCGCAGGTCCGCGGGTGGCGGTGGTTGCCGGTATCCACGGCGACGAGCTTGAAGGGTTGTATGTCTGCCACTGCCTGACGGTCTGGCTGCAGGAGTTGTTGCAGAAGAATCCGCAGGCATTGACCGGCAGTGTAGAACTGTATCCGGCGGTCAATACCCTAGGACTGGATACCCTGACCCGTGGTCTGCCGGTATTTGACACCGACCTGAACCGGGCCTTTCCCGGCTCTCCTTCCGGCCCCCTGCCCAAACGGCTGGCCGATGCAGTCATGCAGGAGTTGACCGGCGCAGACCTGGTGGTTGATATCCATGCCAGTAATATCTACCTGCGCGAGATACCCCAGGTGCGGATCAGCCATGAGTTTGAAGAACAACTGGTGCCGCTTGCCCGTCGGATGAATCTGGATATGATCTGGCTGCACAGCGCCGCAACGGTTCTGGAGACAACCGTGGCCCACAGCCTGAACAGCAACGGCACCCCCTGCCTGGTGGTAGAGATGGGGGTCGGCATGCGGATTACCCCTGATTACTGTCAGCAACTGGTGGCCGGACTGCTGGCAACCTGGCAGCAGATGGGGCTGCTGGCCCCGGATCTGCTGCTGCCGGAAACCAGCCACACCCCCCTGATTGCCGATGACAGCAACGTGCATTTCCTGAATGCCCAGACCTCCGGTATGTTTGTCGCAACCGCTTCCCACTGGACGGATGTTCATCGCGGTCAGCTGCTGGGAACCATTGTCAGCCCGTTCAGCGCCGAGGTGCTCTCTGAAGTCCGCTCGCCGGTTGACGGCATACTCTTTACCCTGCGGGAGTATCCGCTGGTCTACGAGGGATCTTTGATGGCGCGGGTGATGGCCCGCAAAGGGGGGCGATCATGATCCGCAATCTGCTCTGTATGACCGCACCGGTACGGGAAGGGTTTGAAATACCCTGTCAAGAGATCGGTCCGGCTTCACACCATCCGGCAGCAGCGCTGGTGGGGGGGCTGCATGGTGATGAGATCAACGGTATCTTTATACTCTCCCGCCTGGCTGATTTTCTTAACAACGTAGAAGCCGGAAAGTATCCGGAACTGAAGCTGCTGAAAAAGGTGCTGATCATTCCGGCGGTCAACGTGCTGGGGGTCAACCTGCGGACCCGCACCTGGCCCTTTGACAAGACCGACATCAACCGGATGTTCCCCGGCAGCACCATCGGCGAAACCACCCAGCGGATCGCCTATGCCGTGCTTGAAGCCACCAAACGGGCTGATTACCGGATCGACATCCATACCGCCAGTACCGACTTTGAGGAAATTCCACAGGTCCGCCTGTACGACCCCACTGCTGAAGAGCGGGCAACCGCCGCGCTGTTCGGGCTGCCTGCAGTCATGGAACGCTCGCTGTCGCCGGTCTTCACCACCACCCTGATGTACTCCTGGAAGGTCTGGCCGGGTCAGAGTTTCATGCTGCGGGTCGGTCAGGGGGGCACGGTACAGCTGGATCACTGTCAGCGGGTATTCAGGTCGCTGGTCTCGTTCCTGGGCAGGATCGGGGTGTTGGAAGGGGTGCAGATTGCAGCAGAGGACGAAGAGGTCTGCTTCTTTGACAAACCGAGCGGCTTCAGGGTTTTTGCTGAAAAGGCCGGCACCTTTGTCTCTGACCGCCAGGTTGGCCGCTGGGTGCGGCAGGGGCAGGAGCTGGGCTACATCTATGACAGTTTCAGCGGCAATGTGATTGAGAAAGTGGTCTCACCGGTGGCCGGTCTGTTGACCGGTATCCGCAGGCATCCGCTGCTGTTTGAAGGGGATCTGGTGCTGCGGGTGAATCGCAAGGCAGAGGTAGCGTAGCCATGCTGCATATCATACAAAACGATCCGGAAGTACCGCCTGGCAATCTGACAGAACATCTGACGGTTCCGTATCAGCTGCATCATCCTTACCGTGACGGAAGCTTGCCGGAGATCGGTAGTATCAGCGCGCTGATTGTGCTTGGCGGGGCGATGGGGGCTAATGATGATCATAAGCACCCGTTTCTGGCTGACCTGAAGCAGTTGATCCGTGCGGTTGTTGCAGCCCGGATACCGTACCTGGGGATCTGTCTGGGGGGGCAGCTGCTGGCAGCTGCGTTGGGGGCTCAAGTGGTCTCAAACCGTTGGGAGGAGTTGGGGACGTTGACGGTACAGCTGACCGATGCCGGTCGGAAAGACGCGCTGTTTCATGAGACAGCTCCCGGTTTCAGCAGCTTTCAGTGGCATCATGACAGCTTCGATCTGCCGGATGGAGCGGTGTTGCTGGCCTCATCACCTGTCTGTCCCCATCAGGCGTTCAGGTATGGTGATTGCGCCTGGGGTCTTCAGTTCCATCCGGAAGTAACGGAACAGATCATCCGTGACTGGTGCGCCTGGGACCCGGTCACGCTGCAACAGACCGGTGAACTGCTCATCGCGTTTACTGCTCAGCAGACGGCCTACCTCCGTACCGCCAGACGACTGGTTGAGAACTTTTTAAAAATCAGCTGCTAAGGTTTATGCTATCTGATCGAGTCTTAATGCAAAGGTCAGATCCAATCCCGCCAGAGGATGATTGCCGTCCAGCGTCACCTCCTGTTCACCAAGTTCCAGGATCATCATGACCCGTTCGATCCCCCCCTTGAACTGCAACGACAGTTTTTCACCGATCCGCAGCTCCCGTTCTGCAGGAAACAGTTCCCGCCGTACCTTCAGAATGTTTGCATCAAGACGCGGTCCGTAGGCATCGGCAGCCGGTATGATGATGTTTTTTGCCTCACCAACCGCCATCCCGACCACTGCCTGCTCAAGCCTGCTGAAAGCCTGGCCGGAGCCGATAGTAAAGCTGATTGGTCCCTGCTCTTCCGTGCTGTGGAATATCCGGCCGGTATCCAGCGTGCCGATGTAACTGATGGTGACGGTGTCTCCGTGCTGTGCGCGTTTCATACTGGTGTCTCCTTACGTTGAAGGAAGCTTGCAACTTTACTGCCGTTATTCAGTCAGGGTTTGGCATGGCTGATGAATACGCTATCGGTAGATACAAAAAAACGGGGAAAACAGGTAACGAGGTGAGGTATATGCACACAAATGAGGCAACGATGCCATTATCACCATCAGCAACCGCTCTCAAATATCTGGGGATGCGACGCTATCAACTGGCGATGGAAGGACGTTTTGATCCGGGTTGGATTTGTGGGCTCAGCCACGGCCTGGCGCAACGCAGGATCAACATTACCCGGGTTGAGGCTGCACGGGGTGTTGGGAGACATTGGCAGTCCCGGCTGGAACTCGATTTCAATGCAGCTGAACTGTCTCCAGATGCGGTTGATTATCTGGCACTCAGCAAATCGTCTTCCACGGTTCAGGCCTTGGCTGAACCGGTTATGCTTGATGATTACCAGCTTGAACGTTCTGCCAGATGTGAGGGAAGTCTCTACCTTGAGGCAAGTGGTCCCGACCGGCTTGGTGTCCTGTCGTCACTGCTGAATACCTTCAGCCTGTTTTCGCTCTTCCCGGCCGAGATGCTGGTAGAAACGAAAAACAAGCGGATCTTTGACCGATTCTGGCTGAAAGGGATGGGCGGCAGCTCCCCGTCCCGCGAAGCAGTTTCAGCCCTGCGGGAGAGGATGCAGGAGTTTGTGCAGAGTTGATAGCAAATGCTTGTCTGGTCAGGGATAGTAAAAAAAAGAAGTTTTTTGGCATGCGTTATGTAGTAGTATATATAGCGCGCCTAACGAAGGGGGGACTGTATGAAAATTGACGCCAATGAATTCGACCAGATCGCACGTAACGTCTTTGCCCCGGCGTATACCTTGCTCGCGGAACAGATTATGGAACGAACCGGTATTATCAGCGGCCACTGCCTGGATCTGGGCAGTGGTGGTGGTTATCTGGGGCTGGCCCTGGCCTGGAACAGCAGACTGCGGGTCAGTTTACTGGATGAGTCTGCAGAGATGCAGGTGATTGCAGAACGGAACATATTCGAAAAGCGACTGGAAAACAGGGTGGCTGCGCTCGTCGGAGATGTTCACTACCTGCCGTTCGGGCATAACAGTGTCGATCTGGTGGTCAGCCGCGGTTCAGTCTATTTCTGGGAAGACCTGGGTCAGGTACTGCGGGAAATCTGGCGGGTGCTGGCACCGGGTGGTCAGGTCTATATCGGAGGCGGGTTCGGTTCAAAGGCACTGAAGGATGAGATCATCGCCAAGATGCGCCAGACAGAGCCGGACTGGCAGCCCAGGTGCGGCATGTTTGATGATGCGTACTTCTATGATGCCGCCAAACTCGCAGCTGTGCCCTCTGCAGAACTGCTGAAGGATGAAACCGGTACCTGGCTAACCTTCAGGAAGCCGTTTGAATACCTGATGGAGCCGGTAATCGATAGCTTTAACACCGCCTGTGATTACAAGTGAACAGAGCAGTGTGTGATGATGGCGACAGCTGAACACCTCCTGCTATGCAACCTGCCGGACTTATGCCGGCTCACCTGTGGGTTTCATGGCAGCATGACGCAGCTGGTTGCTTGGCCCGGCCGTTGCATGAAGCTGGGTATGATCAGCAGCCGACAACAGCGCCGTCAGCGGAAGGTGTCTGCAGATGGCGCTGTTTTGCAGGTTCCGCAAGATCAAGAAGAGGTCTTGTATTCCTGCAGTCAGAAGCGTTGTTTAGAACTGTATATAGCGTCATTTTAAGTATACATTTCTCACAATGATCAACATCAGGCAGAAAATCTCCATTCAGGGAGCGTCAGCATGAACAGCGTGGGAACCGTAGAGCTTAGCGGGAACCTCTGGTTTACCAGAGACACCAGTAAATTTTTGGGAAGCGACCGGATCGCCCTGTTGGAAAAGATCGATGAACTCGGCTCCATAACCAGGGCTGCCAAGGCGGTTGGTATCAGCTACAAGACCGCCTGGGAGATAGTGAACCAGATTAATAATCTTTCGGCGGTACCGCTGGTTGACCGTATCACCGGAGGGAAAGGTGGGGGTGGGGCCAGCCTGACCGTGTCAGGCCGTGAGGTACTTGAGCAGTTTCGGGTTGTACAGGAAGAACATGGCAAGTTTCTGAAAAACCTGGATATGCGTCTTGGTGACACCAACAATCTGTATCAATTCTTACGGAGGATTTCCATGAAAGTAAGCGCACGTAATGTATTCAACGGCACCGTAGCGACTATTTCCAAAGGGGCGGTCAGCGCTGAGGTCAGTCTCACGCTGAAAGGCGATACGATCATTACTGCCGTGGTAACCAACGGCGCCATTGATAATCTGGGGCTTAAGGAAGGGATGTCTGCCTATGC
>CAZOTC010000091.1:7129-9858 GCA_964582605.1 uncultured Geobacter sp.
CTATCGGAATCCATCCTGATCTTTAAGCAGCACACAGCTTTTATGGGCGGGCTGGAGCCGTTTTTGCGGCATCTGGAAAGAATGAAACAAGAGGCACTGGAGACCAAGATTATTGTAGAGGCTGATTCACCGGAAGAGGCACTGCTGATTGCCCAAAGCGGTGCTGATGTGGTGCAGGTGGACAAGCTGCCGGCGGATCAGCTTAAGGTGTTGGTGGACAACATCAGGCAGATCAATCCGGCGGTCAAGGTCTCTGCTGCCGGCGGGATCAATGAGCAGAACGCGGCGGAATACGCTGCCAGCGGTGTTGATATCCTGGTGCTGTCATCGGTCTATTTCGGCAAACCGGCCGATATCGGGGCCGTGATTGTTCCTGTGTAACCTTCCCTGCGTAAAAGGAGTATGACGATGAAAACAGTTGTCACCTTTATATTAATGGCCGGTTTAAGCCTCTGTTTAACCATCTCTGCGTCTGCTGCCGATCTGCACCTGGCCGTGGCTGCCAACTTTACGGCTCCAATGGAGCAGCTAAAGCCGCTTTTTGAAAAAAACAGCGGGCACAAGCTGATTATCTCCTACGGCACCGTCGGGAAGTTCTACGCCCAGATCAAGAACGGCGCACCGTTTGAGCTGTTGATTTCTGCTGATGACGAAACCCCGATCCGCCTGGAAAAGGACGGGCTGGCCCTGCCTGAAACCCGCTTTACCTATGCCATCGGCAAGCTGATGCTCTGGAGTACCAAGCCGGGACTGGTTGATGCCGGTGGCGAGGTGTTGAAGCAGGCTGATTTCAAACGGCTGGCCATTGCCAGCCCCAAACTGGCGGTCTATGGCGCTGCCGGGGTTGAGGTAATGAAAAAACTGGGGGTCTATGAACAGTTACAGTCCAGACTTGTATTTGGTGAAAACATCTCCCAGGCTTATCAGTTTGTGGCCACCGGTAATGCCGATCTTGGGTTTGTGGCCCTGTCGCAGATCTACAAAAACGGCAATTATGCAGCCGGTTCTCACTGGCAGGTGCCGTCCAACCTCTACCCCCGGATCAGGCAGGATGCCGTATTGTTGAGCAAAGGCCGGGATAACCCGGCAGGCAAGGCACTGCTTGTATTCTTGAAGACAACAGAAACAAAAAAGATCATCCGTTCCTACGGCTATGATATCTAACCTTAAAGGAGCAAACCTAAATGAAACTGTTTAAAACATTGCTGGTAGTTTCGTTGCTGTTGCTGTCAACCGTCGTGGCCCATGCAGAAAAGATTACCGTTGCTGCTGCTGCTGACCTGAAGTTTGCCATGGATGAGATTGTCACCGGCTTTAAAAAGAGTCACACCGGAGCAGAGCTGGATGTGATCTATGGTTCATCCGGCAAGTTCCATACCCAGATTCAGCAGGGTGCTCCCTATGATCTGTTCTTCTCTGCAGATATCAAGTACCCGCAGGAACTGGCAGCAAAGGGGCTTGCCGCTTCTTCGGTTGTACCCTACGCCGTTGGTCGGGTGGTGCTCTGGAGCAACAGTCAGGATGCCGGCAAGATGACCCTGTCCAGCCTGACCGATCCGAAGATTACCCGGATAGCCATTGCCAACCCCAAGCATGCCCCCTACGGCAAGCGGGCTGAAGAGGCGCTGAAATCATCCGGTCTGTGGGATAAGCTGCAGTCAAAGCTTGTGTACGGCGAAAATATCGCTCACACCGCCCAGTTTGTGCAGACCGGCAACGCTCAGGTGGGGATCATTGCCCTCTCGCTGGCTTTAAACCCTGAGCTGAGCAAAAAAGGTGGGTACCACCTGATCCCGGACAAGCTGCATAACCCGCTGGAACAGGGCTATATCATAACCAAGCGGGCTGCAGCCAAGCCGCTTGCCAGGCAGTTTGCAGACTATATGGGATCAAAACAGGCCCGTAGTATCATGACCAAATACGGCTTTGTGCTTCCTGGTGAGGTAAAATAGTCATGTTTTTAAGCTCAAGCGACCTGCAGGCCATTTGGCTGACCCTGCGGCTCTCCTCGGTGGTAACGGTCATCCTGCTGCTGGTAGGCACGCCGATCGCCTGGTGGCTGGCCCGTACCGGCTCCCGTCTGAAGGGGCCGTTGGGGGCGCTGGTTGCGCTGCCGCTGGTACTGCCACCATCGGTGCTGGGCTTCTATCTGCTGCTGACCATGGGGCCCCATGGCCCGGTGGGGTGGTTGACTACCAGCCTGGGGATCGGCCCCCTGCCGTTCACCTTCTGGGGGCTGGTGCTGGCCTCGGTCTTCTACTCACTGCCGTTTATGGTACAGCCGTTGCAAAACTCCTTTGAAGCGATCGGCGAACGACCGCTGCAAGTGGCTGCCACCCTGGGTGCATCACCATTAAATGCCTTTTTCACCGTTGCGTTGCCATTGGCAAAGCCCGGTTTTCTGACCGCCTCAATCATGACCTTTGCCCATACTGTGGGGGAGTTTGGCGTGGTGCTGATGATCGGCGGCAACATACCAGGCGTGACCCGGGTCGCCTCGGTGCAGATCTACGACCATGTTGAAGCGCTGGAATATGGACAGGCACATCGGCTATCTGCCGTGCTCTTGATTTTTTCATTTTTGGTGTTGCTGGCGTTATATGCCTGGCGGCCACGGCCACAAAAGGGGTAAGGCAGTATGGAGTTGCAACTACAGCTACGCAAACAACAGGGTGATTTTACCCTGGAGCTTGATCTGAAGGTCAGCGGTGAACGGATCGGTATCTTTG
>CAZOTC010000092.1:0-9852 GCA_964582605.1 uncultured Geobacter sp.
GGACGTGAGATCTGTGAAAAGGAGTTCCGCAAATACTCCCTTAACCTGCAGAAGTTGATCAAAGGCGGTGAGCTGAAAAAAATTGCTAATGAATATGGTTTTAACAGCGAGGATGATCTGCTGGCAGCCATGGGATATGGGAAGGTTTCAGCAGGGCAGGTGATCGGAAAACTGATTCCTGAAGAGCGGATACAGGCCCGTCAGGATCAGAAAGAATCTCGTATTTCCAGCGTCATTAACAAGTTGAAGGGGCGATCCTCCAGCGCTGTGGAAGTTGGTGGTATGGAGGACATTATGATCCGTTACGCCAAATGCTGCAATCCTCTGCCGGGCGACGAAATTGTCGGCTTCATCACCCGTGGACAGGGGGTTACTATACATACCGCTGATTGTCCGTTTGTCTCTGAAAGTGATCCGGAGCGCCGTATTGATGTTACCTGGGCCAAAGGCAAGAGTGCCGCCTTGCCGGTCAGGCTACGGGTATTCTGTCTGGATGAAAAGGGGATTCTGGCTAATATGACACTGGCTATTACCAATGCCGAGGCCAACATTGTCAGCGCCCAGATCAAGAGCACCGTTGATAAGCGTGGCGAGAACATCTTTGAGCTGAATGTGACTGATTTGGCGCATCTGAACAAGGTGGTGAATGCGTTGATGAAGGTGAAGGGTGTTATGAAAGTTGAGCGGGTAAAGAATTAGAGGTGAGGTGTTGTATGAAGATCATTGCAACTGATAAGGCGCCTGCTGCGATTGGTCCCTATTCTCAGGCGGTCGTTGCAGGCGGGCTCTTGTTCTGTTCCGGTCAGATTCCGCTGGATCCGGTTAACGGCGAAATGGTGTGTGGAACAATTGAAGCTGAAACAGAGCGGGTGATGGAAAACCTGAAAGGTGTGCTTGAGGCAGCTGGTGCAGGTTTTGATCAGGTGGTCAAGACCACCATTTATCTGACTGATATGGCTGACTTTTCGGCGGTTAATCAGGTGTATGGCGGGTATTTTACCGGACTGAAACCGGCGCGGGCTACGGTTGCAGTCGCAGCACTGCCACGGTCTGCCAGGGTGGAAATTGAGGCTATCGCTTCAATCGTTTCAGGGTGAGAACAAAACAAGCCCCATGCACAATATGCATGGGGCTACGTCTGATCGGTTGCCAATCCTTGCTTAGAGGGCCTTGGTAACAGAACCGGAACGGATGCAGCGGGTGCAGACCTTGATGGAACGGACCGTGCCGTTATTAACAGCCTTTACCTTCTGCAGGTTGGGGTACCAGGTGGTACGGGTCTTGTTGTTGGCATGGCTCACATTGTTACCGGTGCTGGGGCCTTTACCACAAATTTCGCATTTTCTTGACATGTATATACCTCCCGTGCTGACTGAACAAATTCTTCTATCAAAAAGTATATGGGTATGCAAGTAAAAAACATCAATTATGAAAATCATTAAAACCCTCATATCGCTTGCTGTGCTGGCGCTACTAATAGTTACCGCACTCTTTGTTGATTTTACCTACAAAACCTTTTCTGCTCGTCCTGATGCAGTAAAGACGGATGCAATTGTGGTGCTGGCAGGTGGCAAGGGGCGAGTTGAAGAAGGGGTGCGTCTGTTCCGCGAAAGGTATGCAACCTGGCTTTTTCTGGTAGGCGTTGACCCATCGGTGCGGAAATCTGACCTGTATCGACCCAGGCCGGGTGATCCTTCTTCTGATAACGTTATTTTGGAAAAGTCATCACGTAATACCCTTGAAAATGCAATTTACAGTCGTGAGTTGCTGGCCGGTCATGATGTCCGTTCTGTATTACTGATTACGTCGCGCTATCATTTGAAGCGGTCTGCAATCCTTTTTCGTAACAGTCTGCCTTCTGGGGTTGTCATCCATCCCTACCCGGTTGACAGCAGCAATCTGAAAAAAGACTGGTGGTTTCATGATGGAACCTTCAGGTTGTTGTTTTCCGAGTTCTATAAATACTGCCTGTTCAGGATCTTCTTTGTTTTCTCGCCAGGTGAGCTGAGTCCGGTCAAGCTCTAGATTTTTTTCTTTATATCTGCTAAATAGAACAGCTTACATTTGTCTGAAAGGATCTGTACTATGCGTTATCTGAGTACCCGTGGCGGCATTGCGCCGGTGCGTTTTAAGGATGCAGTTATGATGGGGCTGGCTGATGACGGAGGTCTACTGTTGCCGGAGTCGATTCCTGGGTTTTCTGCTGAAGAACTGGAGTCGTGGCGAAGCCTGACCTATCCCCAACTCGCGTTCAAGATAGTTTCCCGTTTTGTTGATGATATCCCAGCTGCTGATCTTCAGGAGCTGATTGAGCGCTCCTATGCAACCTTCAGTCATCCAGAGGTAACACCGGTTGTGCAGAAGGACGGCGTTTATATTTTGGAGTTGTTCCATGGTGTAACTCTGGCGTTCAAGGATGTTGCTCTGCAGTTTCTGGGTAATCTGTTTGAGTATATTCTAAAAGAGCGGAATGAGCGACTGACGATTGTCGGCGCTACTTCTGGTGATACCGGCAGCGCAGCCATCCATGGCGTTCGCGGCAAGTCAGGCATTTCTATCTTCATTCTGCATCCCTACGGCAAGACATCGCCGGTTCAGGCGCTGCAGATGACCTCCGTGCTTGATGAAAACGTTCATAATATTGCTGTGGACGGTACCTTTGATGACTGTCAGGATATTGTCAAGGCCCTAATGGGAGACCTGGAGTTCAAGCAGAAATACTCGCTGGGGGCGGTTAATTCGATTAACTGGGCCCGTGTTCTGGCACAGGTGGTCTATTATGTCTATGCCTGGTTGCGGGTAGCCATGCCTGGACAAAAGGTGGTTTTTTCGGTTCCGACTGGAAACTTTGGTGATATTTTTGCGGGATACGTGGCCTGCCGGATGGGACTTCCGGTTGCAAAGCTGTTACTGGCTACCAATGAAAACAATATCCTGACTCGCTTTGTAAACCATGGGGATTATTCGGTTGGAGAGGTAGTTCAAACCCTGTCTCCATCAATGGATATTCAGGTAGCCTCCAACTTTGAGCGGTATCTGTATTACCTGTTTGAGCAAAATCCGGCCCGGGTTTCTGCGGCCTTTGCCCAGTTGAAGGCTGAAGGAAAAATCAGCTTTAGTGACTCAGAGCTGCAGCAGGTGTGTAATGACTTCTGCTCTGCATCAGTCGACCGAAACAAAACTCTTGAGACCATAGGAACATTTAAAAAAGAGACCGGCTACCTGCTTGACCCTCATACTGCAGTAGGGGTACGGACTGCACAGGAGCTGGTGACTGATGGAACTCCGGTGGTCTGCCTGGCCACGGCTCATCCGGCAAAGTTTGGAGAGGCTGTGGTGGAGGCAACGGGTGAAGCGGTGCCGGTGCCTGATTCAATAGCGCGACTTGAGGGCTTGCCGACCAGGTGCGTGCGTATGTCGGCAGATATTGAGCAGGTGCGTCGGTTTGTTATCGCACAGGTGGAAGGATAGCTAAGGCTATTCTGTTTTTGGTTGTTCAGCTTTTGAAGCGCCGCCCGGCTTTCTACGCCGTGGGCGGCGTTTTTTCTTTGCGTCGGCAGTATCGGATGCCGGCTGCTGCACTGCTTTGGGAGGTTCTTTGTGTTTGTGACGTTGTGCATGGGGCTGTTTTGCCGACGCAACCGGTGTCTGGCGGTGCTTTGGCCGTTTGTAGTCGTGGATAAAGAGGTCGTCTTCAGCCCATTCAACCGGAATGGAGTGCTTGATATAGTCGTGGATAGCCTCAATATAAAAGGCGCCGTCTTCATCTGCCAGTGATATCGCTTTGCCCTCTGCACCTGCGCGTGCTGTGCGACCGATCCGGTGTACATAATCTTCCGCATCCTGGGGCAGATCGTAATTGACAACATGGGAAACACCATCAATATGGAGTCCCCGTGAAGCAACATCAGTAGCAATCAGGATTTTAAGTTCTCCTCGTTTGAATTGCTCAAGAATATTCAGTCGTTTGCGCTGTTCTACATCCCCGGAAATGACCCTGCACGGTAGCTCATTGGCGTTCAGTCGATCGTGCAAACGTTCTGCCTCGCGCTTGGTGTTGACAAACACCATGGTTCGAGCCATCCCCTCACGGCGCAGGAGCCCAAGCAACAACGGGAACTTTTCCTTGTGAGCAACATGGTAGAGGGTCTGCTCAATTCGTTCGGCCGTCATCTTTTCGGGGGTGACAGAAACCTTTTGGGGCAGATTCATGAATTCGTAGGAAAGTTCCATAACCCGCTGGTTCAGTGTTGCCGAAAACATCAGATTCTGGCGCTTGTCAAAGGGGGGGAGTCGACGCAGGATAAAACGCAGGTCAGGGATAAAACCCATATCAAACATCCGGTCCGCTTCATCAATCACCAGCATCTCAATATGCTTCAGTGAATAGACCTTCTGTTTCAGGTAATCAATCAGCCGCCCAGGTGTGCCGATGATAATGTCAGCCCCATCCTTAAGGGCGTTTTTCTGTTTCATATAGTCTACACCGCCATAAATGGCCTGGATGTTGAAACCGCAGTGACTACCAAGCAATTGGGCGTCTTTCTCGATCTGCACCACTAGTTCCCTGGTGGGAGCGAGGATTAATGCGCGTGGACGCTGTATGGTTTCAGCGTGCGTCTGCAGCAGTTTGGTGAAGAGGGTAATCAGGAAGGCAGCTGTCTTACCGGTGCCGGTCTGGGCTTGCCCGGCAATATCTTTTCCGCCGAGTGAAAGGGGAAGCGTCTGGGTCTGGATTGGTGTGCAGTCGCTGAAGCCTGCTTGCGAGATTCCCTGTAGTACCTGGGCAGGAAGCGGCAGTTCACTGAATTTCATAGATAACTTTCATTTGTAGCGTAGGATGAATTGTCTTTCAGCTATACACCTGTTCATGCATCCAGGCAACATTATACGCATTTATCTGCTGTGACGGAACCAGAAATACTTTGACAAAACAAGCCGCGCTTCAGTAGTATTAGCGAACTTTCAGCAACAGATTGGACAGGCATGCAGGCAGCATTGGAACTGATTGGCGGTGATCTCAAACAGGTTGAGGAACAGTTCAGGAAAGATCTTGAATCTGATGTGCCGCTTATCCGCAAGGTTGGTGAATATGTGCTTGCCAGTGGTGGCAAGCGGATCCGTCCGGCAATGCTGCTGCTGGCGGCCCGTCTCTGTGGGTATGAGGGGACACAGTCCATTCCGTTGGCCAGTGTCGTAGAATTTATCCATACGGCGACGTTGTTGCATGATGATGTGGTTGACAGTGCTACCCTCCGTCGTGGCCTTGCTTCTGCCAATACCCTCTGGGGCAACGAGGCTTCGGTTCTGATTGGTGACTTCCTCTTTTCGAAATCATTTTCCCTGATGGTTGCCGCCGGCAGTCTTGATATCCTTCGGGTCATGTCCCGGGCCACCACGGTTATTGCCGAAGGTGAGGTCATGCAGTTGTTGTATACCGGAGAGATAGGCCTGACAGAAGATCAATACATTGAGGTGGTGCGCGCCAAAACCGCTGTATTGCTTTCTGCTGCCTGCCAGTGCGGTGCTATACTGGGTAATGCCTCTCCTGCGCAGGAGCAGGCCATGGCTGATTTTGGTATGGAGCTTGGCATCGCCTTTCAGCTGATGGATGATCTGCTGGATTATACCGCATCAGAAGAGGCGTTTGGAAAAAGCATTGGCCATGATCTGGAAGAAGGCAAGATGACGCTGCCCTTGATCCATACCTTGCGTGGATGTACTGAGGACGAGCGTAACGCGGTAGCAGCCATTATTGATAAGGATGAATTGTCGGCAGATGATTTCAGTATGGTTTCGAAGCTTGTGCAAACCTATGGCGGCATTGACTATACGATTTCCCGGGCCAGACGTTGTATTGAAAACTGTACCCACCATCTTTCCTCTTTTCCCGCAGGTACCTGCAAGGACGCCCTGATTGATCTGGCAGAGTATGTGGTAACGCGAAACAGATAGCCTTTCTCAGATGTTGTTTTCAATGTATTAAATCCCTTTTATGTCATAGATGGAGGATGTAAGTGATGAAAAAACTGTTGGTTCTGTTCTGTTGTGCTGTGTTTTTTGCAGTTGGCTGCAGTAAGGAAAAGGGAACCGGCCCTGTAAAATCACCATCTGAAAAAAGTCAGGCTCCTGACATTAGTGTTGTCTCGCTTGACAATCAGCAACTGTCCCTTGCATCGTTGAAAGGGAAAGTGGTTCTGCTTAACTTTTGGGCCACCTGGTGTCCTCCATGCCGTGAAGAGATCCCTTCAATGATGAAACTGAACAGCTTTATGGCCGGTAAACCGTTCCAGATGGTCTGCGTCTCGGTTGATGAAGGGGGTAAAAAAGCAGTAGAAGAGTACTTCAAAAATTCCGGTTTCTCTTTGCCTGCCTATACCGACCCGAGTGGTCAGGTTGCCAAGGTATACGGGATTACCGGCGTACCGGAGACCTTTGTAATTGATAAAAACGGCATGATTGTCAAAAAAGTGATTGGTGGACTTGATTGGAACAGCCCTGAAGTAATTGCCTTCCTTGAAGGACTTATGAAGTAATCGAGAACCCATGGAAACCCAGCAAATTACCTATATCGGGGCCTTTCTGGCAGGCCTGCTCTCATTTCTTTCTCCTTGCGTCCTGCCCTTGATCCCTTCCTACATTACGTATATCACCGGCCTTTCATTCAGTGACCTGGATGCCGAACATCCGACTCATGTGGTGCGCACGAAGACCATGCTGCATTCCATGGCCTTTGTCGGCGGGTTTACCGTGGTGTTTGTGCTGCTGGGGGCATCTGCTACGTACATCGGGTCATTTTTACAGCAACATATGGAGCTGGTGCGCAGGGTTGGCGGAATCCTGATTGTGGTCTTTGGTATCCATGTTACCGGTCTAGTGCCGCTAAAATGGCTGCTTGGAGAAAAAAGGGTTTCCCTGAGGAACAAGCCTGCCGGATATCTGGGCAGTTTTTTGGTAGGCTTGGCATTCGCTGCCGGCTGGACCCCCTGTATCGGCCCTATCCTTGCTTCTATCCTGATGATTGCCGCTACTGAAGAAAATGTGACCCAGGGGATAGTGCTGCTGTTGCTCTATTCAATCGGCCTGGGAATCCCGTTTCTGTTGTCTTCTCTGGCGTTGCATCGTTTCATTCTGCTCTTCAACCGCTTCAAGAAACATATCAGGTTGTTTGAGATTATCACCGGTTTTTTCCTGATAATTGTCGGTGTTCTGATATTCACCAACTGGCTGTCTGTCCTGTCCGGATATACCAACCTGCTGTTTATGAAGCGTTAATATGGTTAAGGCCCACCGTTCCCAGCACTCAATCCAGTTAGCGGTTACCCAGCTGGTGGTGACCGAGGCTTTTTATGCCGGCATTCTTGAGCTGCCGCTGCGGCGTTCTTTCTCTGCCCCTGGTGCACCTGAACACCTGATTGTTGATATGGATGGTATCTCTCTTATTTTTGTTGAAGAGGCTGATGTGATCAGGACCCATCCCATCCTGGAGCATCGCTTCGGCATGTTTCCCAAAGGAGTCGGGATTACCCTGCATTTTGATGTACAGGATATTGAAGGGATCAGGGATGCTATCCTGGAAGAAGAGTTGGAGATACTGTATCATCTTGAGGAAAAACCGTACGGGGTAAAAGAGATGTGGTGTTTTGACCCGGACGGCTATCTGGTTGTTCTTGAAGAACCAGCAGAAAGACGTAACAAGGCCGGTCGCGGTTAGCAACCGGCCTTATTTTTGGAACTGCAGGTTTTTATGTGTCTTGGCTATTCGTTTGTTTTTTCTCACCCCGGACCGGGGGAGCACAGGTGTCGGACATTCAGGTGGCAATACCCAGTCTGGGCAGAATATATTTATTCACCACAAACCAGACAACCAGAATTATCAGCAACAATAAAATGTCTTTCATGATAACCTCCGCTATTATTGATAGCATATCAGGCAAAAAATAGGTATTTTTTTGTTGCCTGTTGTCTTCTGATGCAGTTCGAGGAGTTTTTGCTCATGCATTTTCCTGCAATTGATCCCGTCTTTTTACGGCTTGGGCCGCTTCAGTTTCGTTGGTATGGTCTGATGTATGTGATCGGCTTTGTGGTCAGCTACTTTATCATGCGTAATGAGGCGCGTCACAGACAACTTGAACTGGATAATGAGGCTGTCGCTGACCTTATCTTCTGCCTGGCGTTGGGTGTGGTTGCCGGCGGAAGACTCGGCTACGTGCTGTTTTATGACCTGGGGGCTTATCTGAACAGTCCGCTCAAGATCTTTGCTATCTGGCAGGGAGGCATGTCATTTCATGGTGGGCTACTGGGTGTCGTAGTGGCTGGTTTTTGGTATTCCAGGCGATTTGGACTGCCATATCTGCAACTGGCAGATCTGGCTGCTTTGGCGGCTCCGGTAGGGCTTGGGCTGGGCAGAATCGGAAATTTTATCAATGGCGAGCTGTTTGGCCGTCCAACAACCATGCCCTGGGGGATGATTTTCCCGGACGGGGGACCGTTACCGCGCCATCCCTCCCAACTGTACGAGGCCTTTCTGGAAGGTCTGGTGTTGTTCTTTGTGGTTCGTTTGGTCGCACGTCGATTCAAGGCACCTGGCTCTGCCACGGCTGCTTTTCTGAGTGGCTACGGGCTGTTTCGTTTCATTGTTGAATTGTTCCGACAGCCTGATACTCAACTGGGTCTATTCTGGGGATTTTTCTCCATGGGGCAGCTATTGAGTCTGCCTTTGTTTCTGGCAGGAGGCATTCTGCTGATCTGGCTAAACCGTAAAAACAAGTCAGATGAGGTTACTGTCTGATAGCGTCAAGAATTTCTTTAACCGTTTTAAACCGTCTTCAATACTGATCTCCGGTTCATACCCAATGTCTCTGCGGGCGGCAGAGATATCAAACCAGTGTGACGTGGCCAGTTCTTTGGCCACAAAGCGAGTCATGGGCGGTTCCCCTGACAGCCTGAACCAGCCCCATATCTTCTCACAGATGGCTCCTATGGCATAGGCAGCCTTTGGCGAGATGGTTCCGGTCACAGGCGCAACCCCGCCTGCCGCAAGGATTCGGTTCACCATCTCCCATAATTCAATCGGCTCTCCATTACTGATGAAGTAGGCCTTTCCTGCCACGGGACTGTCCGGTGAAAGCCGTGCAGCCGCCTGTAGATGGGCACGGGCAGCGTTATCTACGTAGACCGTATCCACCAGGCAGGGCCGATTCCCGATCCGGCGCAGCCTGCCGCGCTTCCCTTTAGCAATGATCCGTGGCACCAGATGATTGTCACCCGGCCCCCAGATCAGGTGGGGCCGCAGGGATACCGTGGCAAGCTGCGGACTGTTTGCTGATAGAACCAATTGCTCTGCCATGGCCTTGGTCTGGGGGTAAAAGGCCTCAAAGTGGGCAGGGTAGGGTAGCGACTCGTTGCCCCCCTCAACATCCTTGCCGTCAAACACCACGCTGGGAGAACCGGTGTAGACCAGTTTGCGAATATTCAGTTGCTTACAGGCTGCCAGCACGTTCCGGGTGCCGACCACATTTGCCTGATAAAACGAATCATAACTGCCCCAGATACCGGCCTTGGCAGCCACATGGTAGATGATGTCACAACCCTGTGCTGCCTTGAGGACAACAACCTGATCCGACAGGTCACCCTGCACCTGCTCCACGCTAAGAGCATCAAGTTCCGGGTACCTGCCGCGGGAGACACTGACCACCTGATTCCCCTGCTCACGTAGCATACGGACAATCACACCGCCCAGAAAACCGCCGCCTCCTGTGACTAGGGCCTTCATCTAAGCTGCTCCTTTGCCCAGTCCGCCAGCTTCTCCCGGAATATCTTGGCGTTGTGGCGGATATCCACCGGAAAGGC
>CAZOTC010000093.1:0-6496 GCA_964582605.1 uncultured Geobacter sp.
TCCTCTTCGGCCTGCCGCTCGCGCTGCTGCTGGCGGTGGTAGATCACGCTGGCGATGGTGATCCCCAGCATCCCCATCAGCCAGATCAGGCCGTGGGCCAGACGGGTGCCCTGTACCCCGGTCCGTGCAGCCAGCAGGTGAGGAGATAACGGGACCGCCGCACTGATCCCGCCGCGGATTCCGCCCACCGGGATGTTGGTGTCGGCGTGGCATTTCAGGCAGCCCTGTTCCATCTTCATCGGCAGAATCAGGCGGTAGTAGGGGGCGCCGTTGATGCTGGTCAGTTCGCTGACCGCCTGAGCTCCCTTTTCAAAACGCTGAAGGGCCTCCTTTTCCCATGCATCCGGGGCGTTGCCCGGGTTTTTTGCCAGCAGGCTGGTGATATGCCCCTTGACTCCGAACTGGTCACCGAAGAGGGTCATGACCTGGCGGGTCATGTAGGCCGGATTCATCAGGGTCAGTTTGTCGCCGTCGGTGGTGACCACATCCCGCTTGGCCACATGCAGCCAGATGTTGGGCGGGGTCTGTTCGGTGGGGCGGACATAGACGCCGCCATGCATGGTGGCCCAGCGCCGGAAGGCCAGATCCTTGTTGATCACTGTGGTCGCCTCGTGGCGGGCATAGTCATCAATCTGCTGCCGGATCAGACGCTGGTTCCAGGCCAGGGAGCAGCCGATAATCACGCTCCAGAGCAGTCCCCACTGCAGAATTGCCATCCAGACGGTACGATATTTCTTCATACAGCCTCCTGCCCCATTACACTTGTTAACAGTTCTGCCATTGCATGCAGCTTGAACGGTTTGGTCAGGTAGCCGTCAAACCCGGCTGCCAGCAGCCGCTCCTGGGTCCCTTTGAGGGCATCGGCGGTCAGGGCGATAATCAGGGTGCGCCGGTTGCTGCCCTGCTCTGCGGCCCGAATGGTCTGCATCGCCTCCAGTCCGCCCATGACCGGCATGTGGATGTCCATCAGGATCAGGTCAATCCCGCCCTCTTGCCAGCGCTCAACGGTGTCCCGGCCGTTGCCGCAGCTCTCGGTCCGGTGCCCCAGTTTCTGCAGCAGCAGCTCTGCAGTACGCAGATTCAGCCTGTTGTCCTCGGCAATCAGTATCGTCAGCTGCCTTTCCGGCTGCTCCGGCAGTCTGGATACCATCCGTTCGGTCGCCAGGGCGGAGCGGGGCCGGATGGTAAACGGCAGCTCCAGAAAAAAGCGGCTGCCGCTGCCCAGCCGGCTGGTGAGGCGGATATCGCCCCCCATCAGCAGTGCCAGATGACGGCAGATGGTCAGCCCCAGGCCGGTACCGCCGTATTTGCGGGTGGTTGAGTTGTCGGCCTGGGTAAAGGGGGCGAAGATCCGCTGCTGTGCCTCGTCGTCGATCCCGATGCCGGTGTCGCTGACCTCCAGCTGTACCAGGCAGGAGCCTTGTTGCAGACTGATGACCCGGCCGCTGATGGTGATGCCGCCCTGATCGGTAAACTTGATGGCGTTTGCCAGCAGGTTCAGCAGGATCTGCTTGAAGCGCAGCTGATCCCCCCGCACCACTTCCGGCAGTTCAGGAGAAAAAACGGTCTCAAGCTGCAGCCGTTTCTGGTGGATGCGCGAGATCTGGGTGTTGACCACATCCGTAACCGCTTTGCGCAGTGAAAAATCGGCGTATTCAAGATCGATCTTGCCGGCCTCGATCTTGGAAAGGTCCAGGATGTCATTGATCAGGGCCAGCAGGTTCTCTGCCGAGGTTTCGATACTGGCCAGATACTCCTGCTGTTCCGAGGTCAGCTCCGTAAAGCCCAACAGCTGGGCCATGCCGATCACCCCGTTCATCGGGGTGCGGATCTCATGGCTCATGTTGGCCAGAAACTCACTCTTGGCCCGGTTGGCCGCTTCGGCTGCCTCACGGGCAGCCATCAGTTCCTGTTCGTACTGTTTGCGCTCGGTGATGTCGTGGGCCAGGTAGACACTGGCCAGATAGCCGCCCTGTGCGTCAAAGAGCGGCGTGGTGGTGACAATGTAGTGTCCCCCGAGACGGTTGACGGCCAGTTCGGCGGTGTGGGACTGCAGGTCCTGCAGGGTGAGGGCCTGGGGACAGTGGTCAGGCGGGCTGTCGCTCTGGTCGATACAGGCCATGCAGGTGGTTTGCAGCGCCTCTGCACGGCTGATCCCCAGGCGATCCAGGGCGGCCTGATTGATCTGCAGGATCCGGTAGGTGCGGTCAATGATGAAGACCGGGTCAGGCATGGCGTCAAAGGTCCGCTCCCATTCTTCCTTACTCTGTTTCAGGGCGATCCGCTCCTGCTCCAGCTCGGCGGCCCGACGGCCGGCCTCCTCCTGCGCTGCAGCAAGGCGGCGGTTGGTCCCCATCAGGCGGAATCCCAGCAGGATTATCAGGAGCGCTGCCGTGTTGATCGCGATCAGCCACCAGCGGTAGCGGTTCCAGACATCCCGGAAGGTAAAGGGAGGGGATTGATCAAACGGCGGCAGGCGCAGTTCCCGCAACAGCTGTTCCACCGGCTGGTAGTCGGCCGGTATGGCAAAGGAATGTACCCCGGCCGCCTTCAACGGCGCAGAATCAGGTTCGATTCCCAGCAGCAGGGCAGCCATAGAGGCGGCAAGCCGTGCATCGACATGGGGCAGGGCCACCACCGGCCACTCCGGGTACAGTCTGGTTGAACTGGCATAGGGAAAATCCGGCAGGTTCTGGCGGTTGATGACCGTCAGGCTGCCTTTGGGAACGGTTCCGTTACGCTCAAGCTGTTCAATCAGCCCGGTGCGGACAAAGCCGACCTCGGCCTTTCCTTCCAGCACCGCCTTGATCACCAGATCCTGGGGCATGCCGGTGGTAACCAGCTGCTTTTTCTGCGGGGTGATCCCGGCCCGGTGCAGCTCCAGCGCCTGCATCTGGTAGCCGCCAAAGGTGCCGGCACCTGCGGCAACGCAGGCAATTTTCCTTCCTTTCAGCTGGTCCAGACTGGTGATGCCGCTGTCACTGCGGGTAAAGATGACGCCGCCGAACATGGTCAGCGGTTGCTGCCCTTCACGAGGGACCATGGTTGCCAGCGACCCGGACAGGCCGGTCTTCTGGCGTAACATGATGTAGTGGGAGGGATTGGTGAGGACAAAATCAACCTGGCGCTGCTGCAGGGCCGTCAGCATCTCCGCATGGTTCAGCAGCTGCAGCCGCACCTGATGATCAGGCAGTTTGCTGTCCAGATAGGCAACCAACGGCTGCCAGGCAGACGTCATCTGGGGTTTTGGGCGCAGCGCCAGAATCCCCAAGGTAAGTGTTTTTTCTGTTGCCAGGCTGACGGACGGCAGCAGTGCAATCAGAATCATGCAAACGAACAGGGTAATTCTGGTATGCCTCATGAAGATACCCCGACAGATTAAAGATGGTCTGCTGCAAGTCTGCCATGAAGCAGGGAAAAGTCAAGCAGGAGGAACTGTTTTGCCAGGCGCGGGCATAGTGTTTTGCGGGAGCAGCCGTCCGGCTGCTCCCGTAAGCATGATGCAGCTATTTCATCCGATCAAGGATTGCCAGTAGTCTGTCTGATTCAGCAACCATTTCATCACACAGTTGACGGGCGCGGTGGTGGTCACCGCTGTCATGAGCCTGCACAGCGGCCTTGCCCAGGGCATGCACTTTCTGGTGCGGGTCAACGATACTGCTGAAAGAGGGGTGACTGCCGCACATCTCCTGCCCCTGCCGGTCGTACCAGGAACCGAAGGCACAGCTGTGATGGTCCGGCAGTTTGTGAGGATCGACCAGCAGTTTGCCCTTCAGGTGTTGTCTGATCCGGCGGGTGAACAGCAGGTGCGCTGCTTTGGCCTTCTGAAGTACGGTCAGCTTGTCTTCATTGCATTTGAAGCGGTTCAGGGTTCCCTGCAGGTCTTCAAACATGCCGATCATGCTGCTGATCCTGTTGACCGACTCGGTTGTCTGCTGGTTGTTCTGCTGCATCAGGTCGCTGATCTGGTGAATGCTGCCGGTTACCTCATTGTTGGTGGCGGTCAGCTCTTCGGCAGCGGTGGCAATCTGGTTGATCTCCTGCGTCACATCGGAAATTTTACCCAGTATCTCTTCCAGTGCATCGCCGGACCGGGCTGCTTCATGGGTGCCGCGTTCAACCTGACTGACCCCCTCTTCCATTACCCTGACTGCCGTTACGGTTTCCTGCTGAATCGCCTTGATCATCTCGGCAATCTCGCGGGTAGCCCTGGTGGTCCGCTCCGCCAGCGCCCGCACCTCATCAGCAACCACAGCAAAGCCGCGCCCCTGCTCTCCGGCCCGGGCAGCCTCAATGGCCGCGTTCAGGGCAAGCAGGTTGGTCTGGTCGGCAATATCTTCAATGGTACCCACAATGGCACCGATCTGATCGGAACGGGCCCCCAGCCCCTTGATGGTCGTGGCAGTTTCCCGCACGTTGTCGGCAATGACCTGCATGGAGCGTAGGGTATCCTGCACCACCCTGGCCCCGTTCTGGGCCGTGCTGCCGGCCTCTTCGGCCCGCTCAACCGCGTGCAGACAGCTGCGGGCGATATCGGCAGCTGTGGCAGACATCTCTTCACTGGCGGTGGCAACCGCAACGGCCTGGCCGGCCGCCTGGTCCGACTGGGCCACCATATTGTCTGATGAACTGTCAAGTTCGGTTGCTGTGCCAACCATTTCGGCACTCTTCTGGTTGACGCCGGCAATCAGACTCTGCAGGGTATCCATAAAGCTGTTGAACATGGTGGCGATCCGGCCAAACTCGCATCTGCCGGAGGAATCAAGCCTGCGGGTCAGATCTCCTTCCCCCTGGGTGATATCCTCCAGCATGGCGGTCAGGTTATGCAGCGGCCGGGAGATGGAACGGACAATAACCAGAATGACAATCGTCAGGAAAAGCAGGTAGAGCGGCATAGCAATATTCAAGCTGGTGACCAGTTTCTTTTTGTCGGCTCTGATCGTGTTGATCGCCCCTTGGTATTCCTTTTCCACCGCCTTGAGCAGTTCTCCGAAATGCTTGCGTGATTCCATGGCAAGGGGGGTAGCCTCTTTTTCATAGTTGGCAAAGGCGGTATGGCGTGTCTCCGGGGCCAACGGGCGCATCGCTTCAACCAGCACAATCACCTTGTCGACAAAGGCCAGGGTTGACCCGGCAGCCTGTTTGACGGCGGTCTTTTCTGCATCGCTGGAGGTAGTTTTTTCCAGCTTCCCAAACCGGTCGGCGATCAGGTCCCGTCTTTTTTTGATCCCTCCCAGATCCTTGTCCAGGTCAGTCCCCAGCATGATGTTGCGTGACAGGCGGCTGACCATGTTCATCTCGCCGCTGATCTCCAGGGTTAGCACCTGCGCGCTGATCTCCCGATTGAAGACATTTTCGGTATGTTTACCGGAAACAGAGACAAAGTACTGCACCATGGCGTACATGCCGATGCTGCAGATGATGACCGTTGCATAAATAAGGTAGAGACGTTGCGAGACCTTAAGGCTGGTGAGCATGGAAAGAGGTACCTCCTGAGTAGACTTTTATGATTGATTTGGTATTTAATCCCGATCCGTTGGTGAAGCCAACCGTTTTCTGAAGCTCCGATTAAAAAAACGGTTAAATTACTGAGGTGCTGAAAAAATGTGCATATTTGCGGTGTTATGTGAAAAGCAGTTGACACTGACGATCGCTTTCGGTAGAAGTCCGCACAAAAAATAACCGGAGCAGCAAGGAGGAACAGGGATGGACAAGCCGCTGGTGGGAATCCTGATGGGAAGCGAGAGTGATCTGCCGGTAATGGAGAAGGCGGCCGAGGTGTTGAGCCGGCTGGGCGTGGCCTGGGAGATGGATATCAGCTCTGCCCACCGTCTGCCGGACAAGACCGCCACCTATGCCCGTACCGCCCGGGAACGCGGTATTGAGGTGCTGATCTGCGGTGCCGGTATGGCGGCCCATCTGGCCGGCGTGGTGGCCTCCCATACCACCCTGCCGGTGATTGGCGTACCGCTGAAATCCGGAGCACTGGCTGGCGTAGACGCGCTGTACTCCACCGTGCAGATGCCCCCCGGTATTCCGGTGGCCACGGTGGCGATCGACGGCGGCAAGAACGCCGCCTACCTTGCTGCCTCGATACTCTCCATTAAACGGCCGGAATTGGCTGAGAAACTGGAGCAGTTCCGGGCCGCCACCCGGCAGGGGCTGGAAGGCACGTCGGCCGAACTGCAGGCCCGGCTGCAGAAGCACTGACGGGGGCCGCCGATGAAGGAGATCCAGAAGTTTATTGCCGGGTTCCGGGGGTTTCAGGAAGATTACTTCAGTGAGGACCGTGAGCTGTATGATTGCCTGAAGCAGGGCCAGCGGCCCAAGGTGCTGTTGATCGGCTGCAGTGATTCGCGGGTAGACCCCTCCATGATGGTCCGCTCCGAGCCGGGGGACCTGTTCATTGTCCGCAACGTGGCCAACCTGGTCCCCCCCTGCGAGCATGACAGCGCCTACCACGGGGTCAGCGCCGCCCTTGAATACGCGGTCTGCC
>CAZOTC010000093.1:6596-9800 GCA_964582605.1 uncultured Geobacter sp.
GAGCATGACAGCGCCTACCACGGGGTCAGCGCCGCCCTTGAATACGCGGTCTGCCACCTTGAGGTGGAGCATATCATCGTATTGGGGCACTCCAGCTGCGGCGGTATCCGTTCCCTGATGCAGGGGATACCGTCCGACAAGAACGGTGAGTATATCAGCAAGTGGGTCAGTATTGCCGAACGGGCCAAACAACAGGTGCTGGACACCTTTCCACGCGCCTCCCATGAACAGCAGGCAAAGGCCTGCGAACATGCCTCTATTCTTGTTTCACTTGAAAATCTGTTGACCTTTCCCTGGCTGAAGTCGCGGGTTGACGACAATACCCTGGATCTGCACGGCTGGTATTTTGATATCGAATCCGGCAATTTGTACAGCTACCAGCCCGCCAGTGGAGAGTTTGAGCTGCTGGTATGACAGCCGTTGCGATCATGTAACAAAAGACCATCCGAATCCCCTTGACAATGACTGAGGGGGTGATTATGCTTTCAACAAGTAAAGGGGAGTAGCTACCGGCCGGAGACATGGCCGGCCCACTGTTCGTCAAGACAGCCATCCGGCTCGGACATGGGACGAGAAATCGCAAGCAAGACCTTTATCCAGGTGCTGATAGTTCATTCTTTCGCCGTGGGTAAAGGTCTTTTTTATTTTATGCCTCCCCGGCACACTTATCTGTACGTTACAGGAGGAACCAGACTATGATGAACCGTTTCAAAACAACTTTTCTGCTGTCGTTGCTGACCGTGCTGCTGGTGTTCATGGGCGGAGCCGTTGGCGGCCAGGGGGGGATGGTGATCGCCTTTGTGATGGCGGCGGTCATGAACTTCGGCTCCTACTGGTTTTCCGACAAGATCGTGCTGCGGATGTACGGCGCCCAGGAGATAGAGCGCGGCGACAATCCTGCCTTTTATGACATGGTGCAGCGTCTGGCCCAGCGGGCCGGCCTGCCGATGCCCAAGGTCTATATCATCCCGGATCAGTCGCCGAACGCCTTTGCCACCGGCCGTAACCCTGAACATGCTGCAGTGGCTGCCACTGAAGGGATCATGCGGATCCTCTCACCGGAAGAGCTGGAGGGGGTAATGGCCCACGAGCTGGGGCATGTCAAGAACCGCGACATACTGATCTCCACCATTGCCGCCACCTTTGCCGGTGCCATCTCCATGATCGGCAGCATGCTGCAGTGGGGGGCCATGCTGGGTGCCGGCCGTGACAATGAGGAAGGGGGAGGTATTGCCGGTCTGGTGGGCTCGCTGGCCATGGCGATCCTGGCGCCGATCATGGCGATGCTGATCCAGATGGCGGTCTCCCGTTCCCGCGAGTATCTGGCTGATGCCACCGGTGCCGAGATCTGCGGCAAGCCCCGTGCCCTGGCCAGTGCCCTGGGACGGCTGCAGCAGGCCTCACAGATGATTCCGATGCATGACGCCAAACCGGCTACGGCGCACATGTTCATTGTCAACCCGCTGACCGGCGGCGGTATGATGAGTCTGTTTTCCACCCATCCGCCGATGGAGGAACGGATCGCCCGGCTGCAGGCCATGGCCAACAACAGATAAATGCTGCACTGGACCCTGTGCAAGGCACGGCAGCTGGTGGTGGCGGTGGTGGGGGTCACGGTGGTGCTGATCGGCATCATCATGATCTTCACCCCCGGTCCGGCCGTGGTGGTTATCCCGCTCGGGCTGGGAATTCTGGCCACCGAGTTTGTCTGGGCCAGATCTCTGCTGGTACGAGTCAGAACCTACCTTGCAGAGAAAGTCAAAAATGGAAAGAAACCAACGGAGGAACAGAAATGAAACGAATGGTGCTGTTGATTCTCGGTACGCTGCTGATGGGGATGCTGTCCGGCTGCGGCTACAATACCATGCAGGCCAACGAGGAAGCGGTGATTGCTGCCTGGGGTGATGTTGAATCAACCTATCAGCGTCGTAACGACCTGATCCCCAATCTGGTGGAGGTAGTCAAAGGCTATGCCAAACATGAGGCTGATACCCTCAAGGCGGTGACCGAGGCCCGTGCCGGCGTGGGCAGCATAAAGGTGGGCAAGGAGATCATCAATGATCCGGCCGCCATTGCCCGGTTCCAGCAGGCCCAGGGCCAGATGTCCGGTGCCCTGTCCCGCCTGATGGTGGTGGCAGAGAAGTATCCTGATCTGAAGGCCAACCAGAACTTCCTTGACCTGCAGAAGCAGCTGGAAGGGACCGAGAACCGGATCAATGTGGCCCGCGAGCGCTACAACAAGGCGGTACAGGTCTTTAATACCAGCATCCGCACCTTTCCCAACAGCCTGACCAACTCGATTATGCTGAAACTACAGCGCAAGGAGCCGTTCAAGGCTGAAGAAGGGGCCAAGGCAGCACCGAAAGTAAAATTCTAGGTGGATCTGTCCATTTTTGTCAGTACCTTTGGCCTGATCTTTCTGGCGGAGCTGGGGGACAAGTCCCAGCTGACCGCCATGGCCCTGGCACTGCGCTATCCCTGGAAACGGGTCTTCATCGGTATTGCTGCCGCGTTATGTGTGCTGAATCTGGCAGCAGTGCTGGTGGGGCGGGTCCTGTTTCTGGTGCTGCCCCTGTTCTGGCTGACGCTGGTTTCAGCCCTGCTGTTTCTCTGGTTTGGCTACAGCACCCTGCGAAACGCCTGCGACAATGGCAATGACGATGACGACGGAGGACCGTCCCCCACCGCCTCAGATGCGGTTCGTACCGCCTTTCTGATGATCTTCATGGCAGAACTGGGGGACAAGACCCAGCTGGTAACCGCCAGTCAGGCAGCAGTACACTCAGCCAGCTGGATGGGTATGGGTACGGTTTTTGTGGCCTCTACCCTGGCACTCTGCCTGGTGTCCCTGATCGGTATCTTTGCCGGCAGGCAGCTGGTCAAATATGTACCGGTCTGCTGGATTCACCGGACTGCAGGCATCATGTTTCTGGGCTTTGGCGCAGCTATGGGCTGGAAGCTCCTCTCTCTGTAAAAGGAACGAAGTATGTCACCTACCACCATTATGTGGATCGTCTTTGCTCTGCTGATTTCGTTTATGCTGGTGATTGACCTCGGATTGAACCGCAAGAGCGGCAGGGTCAGCTTTAAAAAGGCAGCCACCTGGACCGTGATCTGGATGGTCCTGGCACTGTTGTTCGGTGGCGGGATCTGGTACACCATGGGCCAGCAGAAGGCGCTGGAGTTCCTGACCGGCTACCTGAT
>CAZOTC010000094.1:0-9756 GCA_964582605.1 uncultured Geobacter sp.
TGATTGAAGAGCCGATGGCGGCCGCAATCGGCGCAGGCCTGCCGATCACCGAGGCTTCGGGCAATATGATTGTCGATATCGGCGGCGGCACCACCGAGGTGGCGGTAATCTCGCTGGCCGGTATCGTCTACTCCCAATCCACCCGGATGGGCGGCGACAAGATGGATGAATCCATCGTCCAGTACATCAAACGTAAGTACAACCTGCAGATCGGCGAACGGATGGCTGAGGCGATCAAGATCGAGATCGGTGAGGCCTATCCGGGCCCTGAGGTCCTGACCATGGCGGTCAAGGGACGCGACTTGGTCTCCGGCATTCCCAAGACCATCGAGATCAACTCCGACGAGATCCGCGACGCACTGAAAGAGGCGGTCAACGCCATTGTGGACACAGTCCGTCAGTGTCTGGAACGTACCCCGCCGGAATTGGCAGCCGATATTGTTGACAAGGGGATCTTCCTGGCCGGTGGCGGTGCCGGTCTGCGCAATCTTGACCTGCTGCTGCGCGAAATCACCAAGGTGCCGGTGCTGATTGCCGAGAACCCGCTGGACTGCGTTGTGCTCGGGTCCGGCAGGGTTCTGGATGAATTGAACCTGCTCAAGCGGGTTGCCATTTCGTCCTGAAAAGCAACGCTCGGGTAACGTTACCACAGAGATGCAGTGGTGTTGTGTTTTTTTAATCACTATTCCGTTGCCCCTGCATCTCTAACGCTCTCTTTTTCTGCTCTACGTTAAGCGCTTGTCTTTACCTCTATGACCACTACCCCATCGCTTGACATTATTATTCCGGTCTGGAACAGCCCCACCGAGACCCGCGCCTGTATTGTATCAATTCTTGACAGCACCGACTCGGCCCGGCTGATCATTGTCAACAATGCGTGCGATCGTGCCACCGAGCTGATGCTGGAAGAATTTTCCGATCATCTGGGGAACCGCGCCATCTACATGACTATGGAACGGAACATCGGTTTTGTTCCTGCTGTAAACCGGGCCCTGAGACGTTCCGATGCGGACTGGGCCCTGATCGTCCGGCCCACCAGCAGTATGCACCAGGACGCTATCCGGCAGATCCTGAACGCAACGGCTAAAGATCAGGCCGGCATCATCACTCCCTATTGTCCGGCAGACATACAGCTCCCCGCCCGGCTTTTAAAAAGCAGCTGTTCCACAGTGGAGACCAGTGAGATCGGTTTTTCGGCCCTCGCACTGTCAAGGCGGATACGTGAAGCGGTCGGTCTCTTTGATGAAGAGCTGGATGGCGGCCGCTGGTGCCTGCATGATTACCGTCACCGGGCAGAGGCGCACGGCTTCAGGACCTACCTGCTGCCGGCGACAAAAATCAGCGGCACCTCCGCTATTGTGTTGGGGTCCAGTGAACGGCGACGCCGGCAGGAGGAATCCGCGGCGGCCGCCTGCCGTCAACGATGGGGCACCGGGCAGCACCTTGCCGTCTACCTGCCCAAAGATACCAGTGAGCAGCATCTGACCGAGACCCTGGACCTGCTGCTGGCCGGAGCACGCCGTGGCCATCGCTTTGAGCTGTTCCTGCATCGCCGCCAACACGGACCGGCTGTGCAGCAGGGAGCCGATTGCCTGCACTGCGATATCAACCTGCACCGGCTTTCTGCATTGGCTCCTCTCAGGTCCCTTGCTCACGGCATGTCGGCCCTGACTGAAGCAGACCCCGCATTACAGCCTGTCTGCGGTCTGGACGGCATTCCTTTTCCCGGGTATGATGCCGCCTTGCCACATGACCAACTCTGCCGGTTGGCCAAGCCCTAAGGAGGTTCGCTCACTATGCACCAGTTTGTTTCACGACAGCTGCAGGATCATCTATCTCTCTTTCAAAAAATCGAGTCGGAACTGTCCGCGCCGATTACGTTACTGGCGGAGCGCCTGATTGAGACCTTCAGGATCGGCAACAAACTGCTGGTCATGGGGAACGGCGGCTCAGCGGCCGATGCCCAGCATTTTGCCGCAGAGATTGTCAGTCGTTTCAGGATGGAGCGTCCCGGGCTGCCGGCCATCGCCCTCTCCACCGACACCTCGATCATCACCGCCATCGGCAACGACTACGGCTTTGAGCGGATCTTCTCCCGCCAGATAGAGGCACTGGCAGTGCCGGGTGATGCGGTGATCGGTATCTCCACCAGCGGCAACTCACCCAATGTGCAGCGGGCGCTTGAGGTAGCACGCCAGGCAGGCTGCACCACCATCGGGCTGCTGGGCAAAGACGGCGGCAGCATCAAGACAGTCTGCGACATCACCCTGATCATCCCCTCAAACGACACACCACGGGTACAGGAAGGCCACATCACGGTAATCCACATCCTCTGCGACCTGATCGAACAGGGGTTGTTTGGCGTTTTTGCCGGAGAGGGGCGCTAGGGCCATGGACCGCAAGACGGTAGAGTCGCTCTTCCAACGGGCTTCAAGCCTGAAATGCCTGGTGGTGGGCGACCTGATGCTGGACGAATACCTGTGGGGCAAGGCTGAACGGATCTCGCCGGAAGCACCGGTACAGGTAGTTGATATATTACGGGAGGATCTGCGGCTGGGTGGTGCCGGCAACGTGGCCAACAATCTGCTGGCCTTGGGCTGTCAGGTCAGCGTGGCCTCGGTGATCGGTGAGGACGAAAACGGTTGGGCCCTGCTGAAGGCCTTCAGCCGCCAGGGGATTGATACCACCGCGATCTATCAGGAACCGGGACGCCGCACCGGTCGCAAGACCAGGGTGATTGCCGCACACCAGCAGATTGTCAGGATAGACCGGGAATCCCGTGATCCGCTTTCCGAGCAGTTCGAGCAGCGCCTGGTTGACTGGCTGCAGCAGCATTCAGGCCGGTTTGATGTGGTGCTGATCTCCGACTATCTCAAGGGAGTATTAACACCGGCGGTACTGACAGCCGTCATCACCACTGCACGCTCGCATCAGATCCCGGTACTGGTGGATCCGAAGGGGACCGATTACCGCAAGTACCGTGGCGCCACCTGCCTGACCCCCAATCGCAAAGAGGCAGAAGCCGCCTCAGGAGTGCCGATCCATGACCAGCACAGCCTGAACCTGGCTGCCGAGACCCTGATGACCCAGCTGCAGCTGGACAACCTGCTGATTACCCGTAGCGAAGAAGGGATGTCGCTCTTCTCCGGCAGCGGCAAAACCATCCATATCCCCACTGTGGCCCGCGAGGTATTCGATGTCACCGGTGCCGGCGACACCGTACTGGCTCTACTGGCCTGCGGTCTGGCCGGGGGCCAGCATCTGGCCGATGCGGCCCGGCTGGCCAACATAGCTGCCGGAATCGCGGTGGCAAAGCTGGGTACCTCAATTGTCACCCCGGATGAAATTATCACCGCCGTTGCCCTGGAGCGCCGCGACAGTGACAGCAAGATCAAAAATCGCGACGTGCTGGCCGATCTGATAGCCCGGGAAAAGGCAAAAGGACGGCAGGTGGTCTTTACCAACGGCTGCTTTGACCTGCTGCATGCCGGGCACGTCAAATACCTGCAGGCGGCCCGCAGACTGGGCGACCTGCTGATCATGGGGCTGAACAGCGACGCCTCGGTGCGTCGCCTGAAAGGTCCCCGCCGTCCGCTGATTGCAGAGGATGAACGGGCTCATATCCTGGCAGCCCTGGACTGCATCGACTACGTCTGCCTGTTTGACGAGGATACCCCGCTGGAACTGATCACCGCCCTGCAGCCCCACATTCTGGTCAAGGGGGGCGACTACACACCGGACGGGGTGGTGGGCAAGGATGTCGTTGAGGCCTACGGAGGCAGGGTGGAGCTGATCCCGTTTGTTGACGGCAAGTCAACCACCAATATCATCGAGAAGATCCTGGAACGGTACGAAGGCTGATGCAGATATCGCCTGCAGAGAAAAGTGTCCCATGCTCCAGGGTATAGTCGGCATCTGCGGGTTGCTGCTCACGGCCTGGCTGCTGAGCGAAAACCGCCGGATCATCCCCTGGCGGATCATCCTGGCCGGACTGGCCTTGCAGGTGGCAACAGCCCTGCTGATCCTGAAACTGCCGCTGTTTCGCCAATTCTTTCTGGGTCTGAACAAGGTGGTGCTTGCCTTTCAGGATGCAACCCAGGCCGGCACCTCCTTTGTCTTCGGTTACCTTGGCGGCGGCCCCCTGCCGTTTGCCGTCACCAATCCGGGCGGTTCATTCTCACTCGCCTTTCAGGCCCTGCCGCTGGTGCTGGTGATTGCCGCACTCACCGCACTCTTCTACTACTGGCGCATCCTGCCCAGGGTTGTACAGCTCTTTTCCTGGATACTCAGAAAAAGTATGGGGATCGGCGGTGCACTGGGGGTGGTTTCCTCCGGCTGTATCTTTCTGGGAATGATCGAAGCGCCGCTGCTGATCCGCCCCTACCTGAACCGGATGACCCGCAGTGAACTGTTTGCCATGATGGTCACCGGACTTTCCTGTATTGCCGGCACCATGCTGCTGCTCTACGCCACGGTACTGAACAACGTGATCCCCGACCCCCTGGGCCATATCCTGACCGCCTCCATCATTCATGCGCCGGCAGCCCTTGTCCTTGCCTGTCTGATTATCCCGGAAACAGCCCCCCAGACCCTTGGTGACGAGATTTCCCCTTCAGAGGCCTCAAGCGCCATGGATGCCCTTGCGAAAGGGACCTGGGACGGCCTGCAACTGCTGTTCAACATCGTGGCTATCCTGATTGTGTTTGTTGCGCTGGTCAAGCTTGCAAATATCGGCCTGGGCTACCTTCCGGAGCCGGCTGGGGCTCCACTTACCCTGGAACGGATACTCGGTTTCCTGCTGGCTCCGGTTGTCTGGCTGATCGGTATCCCCTGGCAAGAAGCAAGAACCGCCGGCTCGCTGATGGGTACCAAGATTGTACTTAACGAACTGCTGGCCTTCATCGACTTTGCCAGATTGCCTCAGCAGGCTCTCAGCGAAAAGAGCCGGATCATCATGACCTACGCCATGTGCAGCTTTGCCAACCTCGGCAGCCTGGGGATCCTGATCGGCGGGCTTGGCTCGCTCTGCCCTGAACGCAGGGATGAGATTGTCGGCATGGGAGGTAAGGCCCTGCTGGCCGGTGTACTGGCATCACTGATGACCGGCGCCATAGTCGGGATGTTGCACTGAACCAAGATAAAAAAATAACGACCGGATATTCAAAAAAACTGCGATTGCTTATTTTTAAGGCAGCTTCGCGTTGTACGGCCCGGGATCAGTCCAGACCTTTCCAGCTGTCACAACCTCTCTGATCACCCCCCGCGTCAGCATCTGCTCCGGAGTGCAGCTACAGCCCAGCTCGAGCACCTGAAAGTCAGCCCGTTTTCCTGTTTCCAGCGAGCCAAGCCGGTCTCCAAGCCCGATCCCCACTGCGCCGCCACTGGTTGCCATCTGCAGCAGCAGCTCAGGCCCCAGCTCCCCCTTGTAACAATCCAGGGCAAAGCGGATCTCATCCCACAACGATAGAGAATCGTTGCTTGCCAGAGAATCAGTACCCAGGCAGAGCGGGATATCCAGTTTTTTCAGGAGATGTACCGGCGCTGTACCAACCGCAAGCCGCTCGTTGCTGCGTGGACAGAGACAGAGTGTAACACCCCGTTCTTTCAGCAGCCCGGCATCAGCCGGAGTCAGCTGCACCCCGTGTACTGCCAGCGTAGACGGCCCCAACAGACCTCCGTCATCAAAGAATCGAGCTGGTGTAGTCCTGCGCGGTGGCGGCAGAAAATCCTGCCATCCGACCAGAGGATAGAGTTCATCAGCCAGAGGGCCGGATGAGTCAAACAGCAGATCGGATTCGGCACGGGATTCGGCCAGATGCAGCGCAAGCGGCAACTCTGCCTGACCGGCGGCTGCGGCGATATCCGGTAAAAGGCTGGTGTTGAGGGTGTAGGGGGCATGGGGTGAAAGACCTGGCCGGCAATTGCCGGAGAGCTTCTGCAGGGCGTCGACAGACTTGGTCAAGCGCGTCTCAAAGAGCGACCGTTCCTGTCCGATCAGCTCCAGATAGAGCCGTCCGCCAATGGCAGTGCCGTTATATGCAGACAGCAAGTCAGGCAAAGTAACAATATCGCCGACAGAAGTAGTGCCGGAGCGCAAGCAGGCACTGATACCGGCCTTAAGTGACAGACGGGTCTCTTCCTCTGTCACGCCGCGCCGTACCTTGATCATCTGGATAATCCAGTCCACAAAACGCCGTGGATGATAATCAAGGCCACCCCGCAGGCGCCAGGCCGGAAAGTGGGTCAGTTCGAGGTGGGTATGGGCATTGACAAAGCCGGGCAGGATCACACAACCTGGATAGTCTACGGTTGGCCGGCCATAGCTGCGGATCAACTCAACTGCCGTTCCGCTTGCCAGGATGCGACCGTCGTGCACGGCCAGCGCCCCGCCGGCAATCAGCGGCTGACCGGGGTTGTAGAGCCAGGAGGCGGTATACAGTGTGATCGTTTCCATATTGCCAAGAATAGCACGTATTCTAAAATAGAAAAGCCTCTGACTACTATCAGAGGCACCTTAAACCGGAGATCAAGAGAAAAAAATCAGAAAACCCCAATCTGTCGCAGCACCGCCTGAATCTCGGGATGCTGGACAATCTCGCACTGCTCAGCCAGGACTGATGCAAGAATGTCATCGGTGGTCAGAGGGTTGGCCAGGACACTGCGCAACACAGTGATCTCATGCCGGTAATGGATCGTGCGCAGACGGGTACGGGAGACAAAGGTCTTACCGGCTTCCCGCTGGATTTTTTGCAACAGCTGGCAGACCTGGTCCAGCAAGGCGTTCATCCTGGCTTGTTCTTCCGGGGTAGCAGTTGCGAGGGTCTGTTGCACCTCGGCAGGACAGTAACGGTAGGTCAGAATGTTCAGCTCCGGTTCACTGGTCAGCTCAAAATCAGGATGCTGCCGGATCAGGTCGGCAAAGGTCCGGGCCCGTTCAATCCCCAGATCGATCAGCAGTTCATACCCCTTGCGGCCGATGATCGAGAGGCCGGCATGGACCAGCAGCGCCTTGCCGGGGCGGGAACCTTCCAGGGTATGGCTGCCAAGGTCCTTGGAACCGTGGCGCAGGATGTAGGCGGCATGATGTTCAATGGCAGACACGGCGGTGGGGTCCTTGAAGATCACCATACCGGCCCCCATCGGCACATAAAGCTGTTTATGGGCGTCAATGGTGACCGAATCAGCCCGTTCAATACCGGCCAGCAGATGACGGTGACGCTCCGAAAAGAGCGTCGGCCCTCCCCAGGCTGCATCCACATGGAAATGGCAGTCCAGTTCCCCGGCAACGTCAGCCATCGCCTCTAACGGGTCAACATTACCGGTTTCAGTAGTTCCGGCGATACCGACCAGGGCCAACGGCCGGATATTTTCGTCCTGCAGGCGACGGCACTCCTGACGCAATGCTGCCATATCAATCCGGTTGTTTTCTCCGGTCTTGACCTTGACCAGCTGGTCACGGCCGATGCCGAGCAGGTCTGCCGCCTTACCCAGCGAGTAATGTCCCCGTTCCGAGACCAGCACCGCAATACCGTCGATGGAATGATGTCTCAACGACCGGACCAGCCCCTCCTGGGCAATACCCCTGAAGTTTTCTTCAGGCGCAAAGAGACGGTTACGTGCCACCCAGAGTGCAGTGATGTTGGCAACCGTGCCTCCGGAGCAAAACGCCCCCAGAGCGGCCTGGCTGTTGTGAATCCAGGGTGGGTAAAAATCGTCGGGGCAGCGGTAGATCAGGTGGTGCAGCATGGCCAGCACCTGCCGCTCCATCGGAGTGAAGGCCTTGGATGTCTCGACCTTGACCAGATTCTGGTTGAGGGCGGTCATCAGGCGGGTCAGCGGCAGCATGAAGTAGGGCAGCGCCGAGGTCATATGCCCCACAAACCCCGGAGCAGCGGTATGGACCGACTGGGCCACCAGGTTCTGCTTGACGAACTCGGTATAATCGGAAACGTAGGTTGGTTCTTCAGGGATGGCGGATGAGGAGAAGCTGGCCTCGATCTCTTCCAGCGGACGCTCCATGGCCACGATATGGGTCTGCAGGAAGCCGGTCACATCTCCGGTGATCGCCTTGTCAATGGCACCGAGGGTTGAATCGGGGGCTTCCGGCACGGTAAAGATCCGGTAGAGGTTTTCCAGATTGGCGCGGGCCTTGTTGGGCATTACAGTGTATCCCCCAAAAGGCTGTTATCAATCAGGCGGGTCGATCCGATCTTGACGGCCAGGGCCAGCAATGTTCCACCGCCCGCCTGCTCCACAGGCTGCAACGTATCCCCGTCCCGCAGTTCCAGATAATCAATCACCGCTTCCGGAACTGCGGCAATGATGCGACGTGCCTCTGCCTGCAACCGTTCAACGCCGGTTTCACCGGCGGCAAACAGCTCTCGCACCTTCAGGATTGCCCGGTACAGACAGAGAGCCTGGCAGCGTTGCTCAGGTGTCAGGTAGCTATTGCGGGATGACATGGCCAGACCGTCAGGTTCCCGCACTATCGGCATGCCGACAATCTCAACCGCTAGATTCAGATCTGAAGACATCTGACGAATAATCGCCAGCTGCTGAAAATCCTTTTTGCCGAACAGGGCCAGATCCGGCTGTACGATACCGAACAGCTTGGTGACCACTACCGCTACACCATTGAAGTGTCCGGGGCGGCTGGCCCCGCAGAGAGGCTCGGTCAACGGACCCAGACTGACCGTGGTCTGAAAACCGTCCGGGTACATACCGCTTGCTGTTGGAGCAAAAACGTAGTCAGTGCCGCATGACTCCGCCAGGGCACAATCTCCTTCAAGGTTACGGGGATACTTGTCCAGGTCTTCATTGGGGCCGAACTGGGTTGGATTCACAAAAATGGAGAGCACCAGGATATCGCCCCGCGTGCGGCCTTCCCGCAACAACGAGGCATGTCCTTCGTGCAGAAACCCCATAGTGGGGACAAAGACGATCCGTTTGCCGTCACGCTTCAGCTGCAGCATCGCCTGCTGCATCGTCTGTACATCGTGGATCAGCTTCACGAGAACGAGTGCTCCTCGGTCGGGAAGGTACCGTCTTTTACCTCTGACACATACTGTCGTGCCGCATCGGTTATGACAGGGGCAAGATCAGCGTACCGTTTAACAAACTTTGGGGAGTATTTCTCACAGAGCCCAAGAATATCGTGAATTACCAGTACCTGTCCATCACAGCCCGGACCTGCACCGATACCGATGGTGGGGATCTCCAGCGTCTCGGTGATCCGTGCCGCCAGTTTGGCAGGAATCCCTTCCAGCACCACGGCAAAGGCGCCGGCATCCTGTACGGCAAGGGCATCTTCCAGAATCCGTTCAGCCTGGTCCTTACGCCCCTGCACCTTGTAGCCCCCCATACGGTGTACTGACTGGGGCGTCAGGCCGACGTGCCCCATAACCGGAATATCCATAGCGGTTATTGCCCTGATGACCTGGGCCATTGTGGTGCCCCCTTCAATCTTGACCGCCTCGGCACCGCCTTCCTTCAGCATCCGGCCACAGTTTTTCAAGGCTTCAACCTCACCGCACTGACAGGCCATAAACGGCATATCGGCTACCACCAGAGCCTTGGGATGAGCCCGCATAACCGCTTTCACATGGTAGAGCATCTCGTCCATGGTCACCGGCAGCGTATTTTCATGACCACCAAACACCACACCGGCCGAATCTCCCACCAGAATGCCGTCCAGACCCCCGGCATCCAACAGTCGGGCGGTCGGGTAGTCATAGGAGGTCAGCACCGTCACCTTGC
>CAZOTC010000095.1:0-9656 GCA_964582605.1 uncultured Geobacter sp.
GTTTGGCGTGCCCAACTTTCCGCAGCGTTGTGCAGAGATCTGCCTTGATGCACTGCAGGGACGCCGGATGGATCATGCCCTGGACCTGGGCTGCAGTGTCGGACGGGCCAGTTTTGAACTGGCAAAGGGTGGTTTCAGGCAGGTAACCGGCCTGGACTTTTCCACCCGCTTCTTCAGGCTGGCAGCCAGGATGCAGGAGCACGGCAGCCTGCGTTACGCCCTGCCTGAAGAAGGAGAGATTGTCTCCTTCCATGAGGTTGGTCTGGCAGAGTTCGGCCTAGAACAGCTGCGGGACCGGGTACAGTTCTTCCAGGCTGATGCCTGCAACCTGCCTGAGAAATTCTGCGGCTATGATCTGGTGCTGGCTGCCAATCTGCTTGACCGGCTCTATTCGCCCCGCCGTTTCCTGAGCACCATCCACCTGCGGATGAATCCTGGCGGCCTGCTGGTGATCAGTTCACCCTACACCTGGCAGGAACAGTTTACAAAAAAAGAAGAGTGGCTGGGTGGCTACCGTGAGGCAGGGGAACCGGTCTGGGGACTGGATGGCCTGAAAGCTGTACTCTCACCTCAGTTCCGTCTGCTCGGTGAACCTCAGGAGATCCCGTTTGTAATCAGGGAGACACGCCGCAGGTTTCAGCACAGCAGTGCCGAGCTGACCATCTGGGAGTTGCGCTGATGGTTGATTTTGATACCCTGATAGATCGCCGCAACACGGCCAGTGAAAAGTGGGACCGCTATGGTGATCGCGACATCATACCGCTCTGGGTGGCGGATATGGATTTCCGTTCACCACCGGCAGTGATTGAAGCGCTGAACCAGCGGGTTGCACATGGGGTGTTCGGCTACAGCAGGCCACCGAAAGAGCTGGTGGAAACAGTCACGGCCATGCTGTTCAGGGACTATGGATGGCAGGTACAACCTGAATTGCTGGTCTGGCTGCCAGGTCTGGTCTGCGGTCTGAACGTGGCCTGCCGGGCAGTGGGACAGACCGGTGATGCCGTGGCCTCCTTCACGCCGGTCTATCCGCCTTTTCTTAGTGCACCGGGGCTGGCGGGCCGTGAACTGGTTACGGCGCCATTGATTGAACAGCAGGGGCGCTGGGTCATGGATCTTGATGCTCTGGAACAGGTCATCACACCTCGCACTCGACTACTGCTGCTCTGTAGCCCTCACAATCCGGTTGGCCGGATCTGGAGCCGGGAAGAACAACGTGCCCTGGCCGAGCTGGTTCTACGCCATAACCTGATTGTCTGTTCTGATGAGATCCATAACGGTCTGCTGCTTGTTGCTGAAAAACAGCATATCCCGTTTGCCACCCTTTCGCCGGAACTGGCCCGTCGCACCATTACCCTGCAGGCCCCCAGCAAAACCTATAACATCCCCGGTCTGGGCTGTTCCTTTGCCATCATTCCTGATCAGCAGCTCCGCATGGCATTCCGTGGCGTCATGTCCGGCATTGTGCCCCATGTCAATCTGCTGGGCTACATAGCCACACTGGCAGCTTATCGTGATGGAGAAACGTGGCGGCAGGCACTGCTGTCATATCTACGTGAGAACAGGGATCTGGTACTGGAATCACTGGCTGTAATGCCTGGATTGAAAACCTGGCCGGTGGAGGCCACCTACCTGGCCTGGATTGATGCCAGATCACTGCAGACAGATGACCCGGCCGGTTTTTTTGAACTGGCAGGGGTTGGATTATCTGATGGTACACCGTTTGGTGCGCCCGGCTTTTTGCGGTTAAACTTCGGTTGCCCACGGAAGTTGTTGCAACAAGCGCTTGCGCGGATGAGAGCTGTCTGCTGATGTCGAACGATGAGCGACTTACTGACTCGGATATTATTGCATTACTCTCCCTTGAATCTCTGATTATCTAAAAATTGCTGTTCCATGAACGGAATACTTTTCAAGGAGCGCCTTCTTTCTGGTGCTTGAAAACAGCCATAATGTGTTGCACTGCTTGACAAATACCCGACTTGCGGTACTCTTACCCATGAATTTTACAGGGGGAGTGCTTCATGATCTCTGCTGTACCCCATACTGCTGTTTCCTGCCTGTTGATCCGTCGGTTGTTGCTTGGATTGACTCTAGTATCTGTTATGCAAAAAGTACGTGACTATCTGGCAGTTTTTGAAAAAGAGGTCCGACCTGTGGCCCCAAAATGATATGCGCTCTATCCAGAGCGGAATTTTTCTGCACACTGCACAGGCACATGATTCCAGGCATCCAGCTTCCAGCCTATGATTGATATAAAAACCACCATTATCCTGATTTTTTTCGGCAATCTGGTCGCCGGAGCGGTTCTGGCAGCCTATCGCCGTGGAGACACCACAGCCCGGCCGGATCGGCTGTTTATCTGCAGTAAACTGCTGCAGGCAGTTGGCTGGGCATTGCTTTCCCAGCGAGGCCGGCTGCCGGATCTGCTGACCGCTGATGTCGGCAATACCCTCCTTTTCTTTGGCTTTGCACTTGAAACCATGGCGTTTGTTGCTGCTATCAGGCATCAACGCACCACCTACAGAATCTTTATAGCCGTTGCAGCCGTCGGCAGCGCGGCGTTCTGGCTTGCCTGCAGTTCGCCCGGCGCGCGGGTAGCTCTGGCGTCTGCAACCACGATCACTTTGTATGGCTATGCTGCGTACCAGCTGATCTCCCTGCCCGGTTATTCCGGTCTCAGACGTGTCATAGCTTCGATCTTTACCTGCTTTTGTGCCGTTCTTGTCCTGCGCACCACCTTTGCCCTGCTTGCTCTGGATGCTTATGGGCTGTTGTCTTCAGGGATTGTTCAAACACTGTCTTTTATGATGCTCTTCCTTGTCCTGCTGGGCGGTGCAATCGGGTTTCCGCTCTTGCTCAGGGAACAGCGGGATCGCCAGCTGGCCGACAGTGATCAGTCGTTACACACCGCACAGCGTGTTGCTCAGCTGGGCAGCTGGTTTCTTGATCTGCAGGGCTCCGGTCTTACCTGGTCTGACGAGACCCGTCGTATCTTCGGGGTCAGCTCCGGCACCCCTTTGAATTATGATACCTTTCTCGGCTATGTCCATCCGGATGATCACAGCGCCGTTCATGCCGCCTGGCAGGCGGCCCTGCAGGGAGCCCCCTACGATATTACCCACAGGATTGTGGTGGCTGGTCAGGTCAAATGGGTCAGGGAACAGGCAGATCTGGTGTTTACAGAGGATGGTGCGCTTCAGTCCGGTGTCGGAACCGTACAGGATATTACGGAACAGATCCTGGCTGCCAAGGCGCTTGAGGAGAGCGAGCAGCGCTTCCGCATGCTGTTTGAACGCAACGGAGATGCTATTCTGTTGCTCAAAACAAACCAGCCGATGTTTATTGATGCCAATCCGGCTGCCCTGGCCATGATGCGCTGCAGCAGGGAAGAATTGATCGGCCAGCCTCCGGAAAAGCTGTCGCCGGACTATCAGCCCGACGGCAGCCGTTCTGCTGAAAAGGCAAAACAGCTGATTGCACTTGCAATCAAAAACGGGTCACACCGGTTTGAATGGATGCATCGCAGCCCGCAGCGTCCTGATTTTCCGGTTGAAGTGCTGCTGACGCCGATTGAGAAAGGCCAAACCCCGCTGATGATTGTAACCTGGCGGGATATCACCGACCGCAAGCAGATGGAACTTACCCATACAACCATCATTGAAACCGCTCTGGACGGCTTCTGGATCAATGATATGAACGGCAGATTTCTTGATGTAAACGCAGCCTATACTGAAATGATCGGCTACAGTAGAGAGGAGTTGCTCGGCATGGCAATTCCTGATGTTGAGGCGATCGAGCGTATTGAAGATGTTCAGAGCCGTATCAACAAACTGCTTACTACCGGCCATGACCTGTTTGAGACGGCCCATCGACGTAAGGACGGCACCCTGATTGACCTGGAGGTCAGCGCAAATTACCTGGCGGTCGGGGATGGTCGGATAGCTGCGTTTCTGCGTGATATCAGCCTGCGCAAACAGGCTGAGACGGCTCTGACACAGGCCCGGCAAGTGGCAGAACATGCCAACCAGGCCAAATCCGAGTTTCTGGCCAACATGAGCCATGAAATCCGTACACCGATGAATGCCATTATGGGGCTGACCCATCTGGTGCTGGAAACCGAACTGACACCACGCCAGGAGGAATTGTTACGCAAGGCATACGACTCGTCCAGGGCCTTGCTTACGATTTTGAACGATATCCTGGACTATTCCAAGATTGAGGCAGGCCGGCTTGACATCAACCGGATGCCGTTCAGCATTACTGAATCACTCAACCGGGTGGCCGATCTGTTTGCCCCGCTGGTTACAGAAAAGGGGCTGCGACTGTTTCTTGAGCCGGCCTCCGACCTGCCGGAGGCGGTAAACGGCGATCAGCTGCGGTTGATGCAGGTTTTAAACAATCTGGTCAGCAATGCGGTTAAATTCACCCACGCCGGAGATATCAGACTCAAGGTTGAGCCGGTACGACTGGATGCCGATACTGCTGTACTCCGCTTTTCAGTGCAGGACAGCGGTATAGGGCTGTCCTGCGATCAGCTTGAGCACCTGTTTCAGCCCTTCACCCAGGCTGACGGTTCCATCACCCGTCAGTACGGCGGCACCGGGCTTGGACTTGCCATCAGTCGCAAACTGGTAGAGCTTATGGGAGGAGAACTTTCTGTTTCCAGTGTTGAAGGGGCCGGTTCAACCTTCAGCTTTACCATTCAGGTCGGCAACCTGCAGCCGTTCGAGCTGCCGGATGACAACAGACCGCGGACGGACTCCTCAACTGTTGATCTGAGCAGCGTCAGGGTGCTGCTGGTGGAAGACAACAAGATCAACCGGCAGGTGGCGTCTGAATTGATGAAAGCCCGCAAGATAACCGTTCTGGAAGCAGTTGATGGTGCAGAAGCGGTTGCTGTGGTGCAACAGGAACGAATTGATCTGATTCTGATGGACCTGCACATGCCGGTTATGGACGGGTTTGAGGCAACCCGCAGGATTCGTGCCCTGCCGCAGGGACGTACCCTGCCGATTATAGCAATGACCGCAGCAGTCATGCAGGATGACCGGGAACGTTGTACTGCTGCCGGCATGAATGATTTTGTGGCAAAGCCGGTCGCCCCTGATGAACTGTTCGCTGCCCTGAAACGCTGTCTGAAAACGGACATGTCAGGTCCTGATCTGTGGTCACCGAGCACCGGCCCCGCTCATGAACTGCCTGAAAACCTGCCGGGATTTGATCTTACAGCTGCGCTTTCACGGGTGAACGCCAACCAGGCGTTGCTGCGGAGCCTGTTGCTTGAATTCAGCAAAGAAAACCGGGACACCGCAGATCAGCTTGATGCCCTGCTGGCTGATGGGGCACGTGAAGATGCGACCCGGCTGGTCCATACTGTTAAAGGGGTTGCCGGATCGCTGGGAGCCGTTGCACTGGCAAACAGTGCGGTTGACCTTGAGCAGGAGCTGCTACGGAACGAAACCCCGACTTGCCTCGCGGCATTCAAGGCAACGTTGTCCGAGACCATCCAGACTATAAAAACAGCTCTAGCAGGTTACACCGAGTGACATTACAGCCGGCTCACTGCCACGTTTCAGTTCCAAACCGTAAGGGTTTGGAACGGTCATGGACCCAGGCGGCAATATCCGCCAACGGCTTTTCTCCCTGCAGGTCACGCAGCAACATATGGTAGCCTTGATCGTAAAAGGCCTTTCGGGTGGTTTTGGGAGCCTTCTCAAGCATCAGAAAAGTCGGCTCCGGAGGGATCACCTGATCATGTCTGCCGTACTGCACCAGAGTTGGCAGCTGCAGCCTGTCTGCACGGGCCAATGCCGTATCCATCAGGTTGGTCAGGCCGTAGAGGGTTTCTACCCGGGTGGCCTTGATCACCAGCGGGTCACGCCCCAGACCGCGTAACATCTCGGTATTATCTGAAGGGACAATCTTCAGGCCTTTGCCGGTCAGGGTCAGCCAGGGAACGGTATGGGACGCCACTGCCAGCAGCCAGCGCTGATACCAAGGCATGGTTTCCCGAGCCCAGACTGCCGGTGCCACCAGAATCACACCGTCAACAGCAGGCGGATCGGTGCCGGTCATGGCAACAATGGTCACCGCTCCCCCCATGCTCTCACCCAGGGCATAGACCGGGATGTCCGGATGTTGTTTTCTGATCGCCCGGACAAAAAACGAAAGATCATTCGCATAGACCTCACTGCCCGACCAGAGGCCTCGGCCAGGAGCGTTGCCGAACCCCCGTTGGTCGTAGGCATAGCAGGCGATGCCGAAGGCGCTCAGGTAGGTTCCGGGGGCTGAAAAGGCGTTACTGTAATCGTTGAAGCCGTGCAATGCCACAATGACCGCCTTGACCGGCCCCTGTTTCGGCAGCCAGGAGCGCACCGGCAACACAGCACCGTCACGGGTGATATACCGCCCGTCTTCAAGCCTTGGTTCAACAGTTTGTGTTGCCGGTTGATACACCTTGGGTGCACAGGCTGACAAAATGAAGAGGATCGTTACCGTCACAAGTAAAAACGCCCCTGCTTTCAGCTGTTTCAGGTTCATGCCGGATCTGTTGAACCATCTGCTGTTATTGTTCGTGCTGGTCTTCATACTGCGTATATTCGCACGCAACGCTACGGCAGGCAATCATGAAAATAAGGGATGTGATCATCGCAGCTTTATGCTTTCAGGCTGATGCGGTATGCAACGTTCACACAGCTTCAGAAAGGAGGTCACATTACAACCATATCCGTCATAATTCCGGTGTTGCACGAACAGGAACGGATCAACGGGCTGCTCGGGCACCTGAAAAGCCAAGGGGAGACGGTCCCTGAAATCATCGTGGTGGATGGCTGCCCTGAGGGTTCTACGCTATCAGTAATCAGCATGCCCGAGGTTATCTGTCTGACTGCTCCCACTGGTCGCGGTAATCAGATTGCTGCAGGTGCAGCTGTTGCCGGCGGTTCTGTCATCCTGATGCTGCATGCCGACACCCTGCTGCCGGATAACGCCTTCAATTCGATCCGTACAGCCATAGATCAAGGGGCCGACTGGGGCGCTTTCCGACTGGGAATTGACGATCCCGGCCCTGCATACAGGATTATTGAACGCACAGTCGATATCCGCTGTAATCTGTTTACTTTGCCGTATGGTGATCAGGCGCTGTTTGTAACCAGGCATGCCCTTGATTTCATTGGTGGTATCCCGGCCATTCCACTGATGGAGGATGTTGAGCTGGCTCTCAGGCTGCGCAGGGCAGGCTGCAGATTCGCCCTGCTGAGTGATCGGGTACAGACCTCTCCCCGGCGTTGGCAGAAAGACGGCATATTCCGGCGCAGCCTGCATAACTGGCTGTTGATGCTGCGTTATCTGGCAGGGGCTGCGCCTTCTGTATTATCACAAAAATATCAGGGGAATTGACACCGGATCAACTTATGCTACAAAGCATCAGCGTAACGCACACACTTTGCTACACAGAATCAAACTCACCAAAGGAGAAGAATTGAATGTTCAACGTCTATCACACCATCCTCACAACAGCTGTCTCAATCGGCCTTGCCGGCGCAGCCTTTGCCGGTTCAGTTGACAAAATTACCATTACCATTGACAAATCCATTGATCAGACAACTGATAGTGCCAAGCCGTCACGAAAGCCGGGCAAGACTACCCAGGCCCCCAGCGGCGACATGGACAGCCAGTTCATCAGATCAGACGAGTACTTTACTTCATTGAAACCGGTCAAGGCTGGCGGTGCCACCGATGTACAGATCGCGAAGATGACAACACCGCCCAGTGATGCCAGCAAAGGCGAGGCCCAGTTTATGGACAGTTATAAGGGGACCGAATTCTGGACCAGAAACTTCTGGAAAAGCCGCCCCGCCAACCAGGATGATTTGAAGCTGGGTGCAACGGTCATCTATTGGGGCCGCTATGCGAAAAACCATGTGTACTTTGCGCCAAGGAATGAAAAAGAAGCTCGCAACGTCGCCTGGAAGTTGAGCAAGATCACTGATATCAGCGACCTGTTCAAAGGAGAAGTGACGGTTGCCGGAAACAAGAAAGTTGCCATCGATTCCATCAGGGTGATTGAATAGGTGATTGCCCTGTTCATCAAGCCTCCGGTTCCAGGTCGGATCAAGACCCGCCTGGCCAGGGATGTCGGGGATATGGCCGCCTGCAGCATCTATCGAGCAATAGCAGAGCATGTTGTTCAGCAGATACAGGCCAGTGGATTTCCGCTGGCCTTATTCTTTGACGGAGATGATCCAAGTCAGTTGCCCGACACCTGGAAACAGCCTGCTTACTCCTGTATCCGGCAGCAGGGGGCTGATCTGGGTGAGAGGATGGTGTCGGCTTTTAAGCAGTTGTTTGCTGATGGCACCAGGCAGGTCGTGCTGATCGGCAGTGACATCCCTGATATTGATGCAGCCTACCTGCGGCAGGCCTTTAGCCTGCTTGCTGACCACGCACTGGTGATCGGCCCTGCCCTGGATGGCGGCTATTGTCTGATCGGTTTTAATCAGGGCAGCTTTTCAGCATCAATTTTTCAGGATATCCCCTGGAGTACAGATCAAGTTCTTGAACGTACTTTGACCGCTGCAAAGCAGGCGTGTTTGAGTGTTGGCCTGCTGAAGCCGCTGCGGGACATTGATACGGTTGATGACCTGCAATATATTGATCTGGCAGCACTCAGATTGACTGACTGTTGACAAATCAGGCCAAAGTCTGAATGATGCCCCTTCCGAATAAACGACCAAGGAGCCGTCATACATGTCCCAAATCGATCTGACCTGGAACACCGCCCTGCTCTACCCTGCCCCTGATTCGCCTGAACTTGAGGCTGATCTTGCCTCCTTTGAACAACTGGCCAACGACTTCCGCTCAACCTATTTTGAAAAGATCGCGACACTGGATGCCGGTGCTATTCTGAGCGCGGTACAGCAGTACGAGGCGATGCAGACCCGTATGGCCAAGCCGTTCTGCTATGCCCACCTGCTGTTTGCATCTGATTCCGCAAACGAGACCCACCGTGCTCTTTCCCAGCGCTGTTCAGAACTGGGCAGCAGACTTTCCCAGACCTTGCTTTTCTTTGATCTGGAATTGATGAACCTTGCGGATGATCTGTTCAGCCGGATCTGCAGTCTGCCTGATGCCGCTCCCTTTGTTCACTTTCTGGAAGGTATCCGCAAGTTCAAGCCCTACACCCTGCAGGAAAACGAAGAGCGTCTGCTGACCCGCAAGGATCTGACCGGCAGCCGTGCCTTTACCAAGCTGTTTGATGAGCTGTCTGCGTCTTTAAAGTATCAGATGGAGTTTGAGGGAGAACTACGCGACTTTACTGGAGAAGAACTTCTGTCTCTGCTGCATCATCCCTCCCCTGAGGTCCGCTTCAACGCCCAGACCTGTTTTCTGGAAAAACATGCTGAATCCGGCAATGCCCTGGTCTTTGGCACGGTATTCAATAACATGGCCCTGGATCATGGACAGGAGATGGAACTGCGCGGCTACCAGTCAGCAATCCAGCCCACCAATATCGGCAATGAATTGACTGATGAGGCGGTGGAACACCTGATGCAGACCACCGAGGCCAATTACAAGCTGGCCCAGGATTATTTCCGCCTTAAGGCCAAGATGCTGGGGATGGACAAGATCCGCAACTGCGATGTCTATGCACCGGT
>CAZOTC010000096.1:0-9595 GCA_964582605.1 uncultured Geobacter sp.
CGACCCGATCGTAAAGGGAGAGCAGATTCCGGCCTGGATGAAACAGATCGTTTCGGATGCCGTCATGGATAACGACACCTGGGGTTACTGCCACACCCGTGGTGTGCTCAAGACCCGTGAATTCATCTGCGAAACCACCAACAAGCGTGGCGGAGCGCAGATCACGCCTGAAGATATCATCTTCTTCAACGGCCTGGGCGACGCCATTGCCAAGATTTACGGCTGTCTGACCCCAGAGGCCCGGGTACTGATGCCCTCCCCCTCCTACACCACCCACACCCTGGGAGAGGTAGGCCACGCCGGTTCACCTTCGCTGCACTTCCGGCTCGACCCCTATAACGGCTGGCGTCCCGACTTGGACGAACTGCGTAGCCAGATTGAAAAGAACCCGTCAGTCTGCGCCATCATGATCATCAACCCGGACAACCCGACCGGCATGGTCTACAGCAAGGCGGTCCTGCAGCAGATCGTTGCCCTGGCCAAAGAGTTCGGCCTGTTCATCATCAGTGACGAAGTCTACAACAACGTGGTCTACAACGGTGAGGTTACGGTCCCGATCAGTGACGTGATCGGTGATGTGCCTGCCATCTCCCTGAAAGGGATCTCTAAGGAATTCCCCTGGCCCGGGTCGCGCTGCGGCTGGATCGAGGTCTATAACGGTCAGTCCGACGAGCAGTTCCGCAAGTATGTCAACACCATACTTACCCACAAGATGAACGAGGTCTGTTCCACCACGCTGCCGCAGACGGTCATTCCGGCCATCATGCAGCATCCTGAATACCAGACCTATCTCAGGGAGCGGATCGCACTGTATGAAAAATCGAGCAACATCACCTACAACTACCTGAAAGAGGTGCCGGAGCTGCTGGTCAACCGTACCAACGGAGCCTTTTATATGGCGGTTGCCTTCAGGGACGGCGCACTCACCAGCAGACAGAGCCTGCCGATTGCCAATGACGAGGTGCGTGGCCTGGTTGAATCGCTGGTAAACCAGCCCGGGGTCTCTGCAGACAAACGCTTTGTCTACTACATCCTGGCCGCCACCGGTATCTGTACCGTGCCGCTCTCTTCCTTTGCCACTTCTCTGCAGGGCTTCCGGGTCACCCTGCTGGAGCGCAATCCGGCCGAGACTGAACGGATCTACAAGACCCTGGCCGGCAAGATCAAAGAATATCTGGCTTCCTGATGCAGCAAGGCCCCCGTCAATCGGGGGCCTTTTCATTACCAGATATACTCTTTGGCGATAGTACGCTTATCACGACCATGCAGGATATGCATGATACGCAGTTTCTTTAACGCCACCGGCGAAAGACTGCCCAGCGGTATATACAGGATGCTCCTCCCGATCCGTCCGGCAATCTGCCGAAACATACTGCGCGGAGGCCGAGCAGCCACATAGACTATCTGACGTTCTTTTGAATAATCCAGTGCTGCCAGCAAAAGCAGTTCCGCCTTGGTCCTGGCAATCCGGTAATCAGGGTCGTTCCAGACGTCAGCCAGCCGCCTCGGTGGATAGGAGAGCATGAAGCCACCATATTCGCAGCGGCAGATACCGGGACCAACAATGTTATCCCCCGGTGGTGTGGCATAGAAGGCCATATCCGATTCCTGAGTATGCTCCCCCAGCCAGGTAGTACAGTAGGGATAGTGACTGTTCTGACGATCCTCGTCAAAGATCACCACGACAACCCCCACATCTCCCTTGCCCCGCCTGGTCTCCCTGACATAGATCCGGCCGTCATGGGCGTTGCGCAGGGTCTCCCGCAGATCAATACCGTCCAGCAGCGATGAGCTGAACGGCTCCACCCGGGCCTGTTCCTCCGCCTGCAGCAGCGTGCCCTTCTTCTTGAGGAAATCACCGTACTGTTCAATGGCGATATCTTCGGGCGGCCAGGAACAGATCGAAGGATCATCAAACCCCTCCAGCCATTCACCGGCACGCTGTTCCTTGCGCCGCTGCAGAAAGGCAAGCGGTGAAAGCCCTTTTCTACGCTGTTCACGGGGACGGAAACGCAGCCTGCGCACACCGCCCCAGATCTCTTCCGGGCTGATCGCAATGGTCCGGATTTCCGCCTCAGCCCGCTGCCAGGGGTAGCGGGTCGCCAGACGCAGCATGGCATAGGCAAAATTGTCATCCACACAACCCCGCGCCGCAACCAATAACTGGTACAGATCAGGCAGCAGCTGATTACCCAGCACGGCACAGTTCCGGCTGAAACGGAAGAAGGCTCGCTTCTGCCAGTGGTGTACCGTCTCGCCGGTCTCCTGACGGTAATGACGGGCTGCCTCCAGAAACAGGCGCAGCATGATCCGCTGCCGGTCAGGAAACGCTCTTTCCGGTCCGCAGTGCCGGGCGGCGCGGAGAACGGCATTATCCAGCACCTGCTCTTCCGAAAGTTCCTGCCTGCCCCCCTGAATCAGCTCAAACAGGTTAAACCGTTTGCGCAGCGTTGCTGCACCGTCGTCAGGCTCTGCAGGCAGAGCGGAACGACGGTGTTCATAGACAGCCGACAGAAACGGGAATTCTCCCAATATCTCACGGCATGAATCAGGATGCAGGTTAAAGAGGGAGATCTGCTCACGTTTTGAACGTGCCAGCGGCGCTGCCTGCGGCTGGCCAAAGGCCTGTTTGACCCGCTCCAGGTGGTACATACCACAGACAAACAGGATACGCTGATACTGCCCGGCCAGCTGTTGCAGGTGTCGCGCCATGGCCTGTTCACGGATCAGATCTGCATGTTCGGGAAGAGCTGCTGCAGGCTGTTGGCGGTAGGCCTGATAATAAGCCTCCAGCCCGATACGGTGGATGGCATAGGGATCAGGCAACGGTTCCTGATGCAATGGGTAACGGTCAGTATCAGCGTCCACCAACCTGAGCGGTAGTGCCTGTTCACGGGCAAGACGGGCCGCTTCCACCAGAGGGTCAGCCGGTTCAATCAAAAGCCAGACCGCTTCACCAGTCTTTTCCTGTTCTTTCTGATGTTTCGGGTAATAGCGCAGCGCCGAAATCATTGGCAGACGGTCAACAGCCGAACAAAACGCTGCTTCAAGGGTGGTTGGCAGTTCAATCGCGATACAGTCCGGCTGCAGCTGCTGCACAGCCTGACGAACCAGAAAGGCGAACTCCATCCGATAATGCAGGACCGGCAGACCATGAACCGGCCCAAAGGTTTCCAGATGCAGGCGTCCCGGCATGGTCAGGATAGGTACTGCAGCGCTTCATCCCCCAGCACCCGCTCAATCGCCAGAGGGATCAGCTGCTGCGGATTCACTACCTTGGCATGGGCCATCTTCAGGGCATAGCGGGCAACGTTGATACCGTCGCGTGCTGAATACAGCTCATCGGCCTGGTGGGCACGCTGGAGAAACTTCACCACATACTGCAAGATCGTCTCTGGGGCAAAGGGGAGGTTTTCCTTCAGGATCAACAATTCTTCATCCGCCTGGGGAAAATCAATAAATATCTGGGGCTGCAGTCGGGAATGGATGTACTCGGGAACTTCAAAGGTAGAGGAGTCTTCATTCATGGTAACCACAATCCGGAAATCAGGATGGGCCTGTATCCTCAGACCGGTCACAATCGACTCGACGTAGCGGCGGTCATCAAGCAACGGTGCAAGTGAAGCCCAGGCCTTCTCGCTCATCCGGTTACCTTCATCGAGGATCAGCACCGCCCCTTTCAGCATAGCTGACACCAGCGACGACGCAGCATAACAGATGCTGCCTCCCGGCCCGATCACCGGGGTGATGATCAGATCCTCCGGACGGGTGTCCATGGTTGCCTGATAGAGGTAGACCGGACGCCCCAGACGCCTGGCTGCTGCATACGCAAGGGTCGTCTTGCCCACGCCGGGCTTGCCGATCAGACGCGGATTAAACGGCAGATCCCGCTCGTCAATCACCAGCCAGGCCGCCAGTAACTGCTGCAGCAGCTCCTCCTGCCCCACCCAGCAGAGCGGCAACTCCACTGGTCCTGCCAGGCTGAAGCGTATTCCATCCTGTGTCACCTGTTCCATATCCGTGCACCCCTCTCAAGGCCAGCCGAAGGCCGGGCCTTACAAACAGAAAAACCCGTGAGGTTATCACGGGCTTCTGTGCTCAACCGGTTGTACCGGAATTTAATTTTGGCGTCCCCAGCCGGATTTGAACCGGCGTCGCCGCCGTGAAAGGGCGGTGTCCTGGGCCGGGCTAGACGATGGGGACGCATGATGGTGAGCCGCGTTGGGATCGAACCAACGACCACCTGATTAAAAGTCAGGTGCTCTACCATCTGAGCTAGCGGCTCAAAGGAATCTCTATTTACAACATGACACCTGACGGTGTCAACATTTTTTTATGCATCAAACGGATTTTTCAGCATCATGGTCTGATCACGGCGTGGTCCGACCGATACCATCACAATCGGACAGCCAGCCAACTCCTCAAGACGCTTGACATATTTCTGTGCATTGACCGGCAATTGATCAAAAGAGCGTACACCGGTAATATCGGTTTTCCAGCCGGGAAGTTCTTCATACACCGGAACACAGTTTTCAAAGGTCTCAAGCCGTGCCGGCAGGGTTTCAAGTTGCTGCCCTTCATAGGTATAGCCGGTACAGACCTTGATGGTGTCAAACTCGCTTAGTACATCCAGTTTGGTCAGGGCTATACCGGTCAGGCCGTTAATCCTGACTGCATACCGGATCACCATTGAATCAAACCAGCCGCAACGACGGGGACGGCCGGTGGTTGCACCAAATTCTCCACCGATTCGCCGCAACTCTTCACCGGTTGCGTCCAGCAGCTCCGTCGGAAACGGACCGCTGCCAACACGGGTCACATAGGCTTTGGAAATGCCGATTACTTCGTGAATCTGGCGTGGCGACACTCCTGAACCGGTAGCTGCGCCGCCGGCGCAGGTGGAAGAAGAGGTCACGTAGGGATAGGTACCGTGATCCACATCCAGCAGGGTGCCCTGGGCACCTTCAAACAGCAGTTTTTTGCCAGCCTTAAGCGACTTATCCAGCACCAGGGCTGTGTCAGCCATATACTTCTTCAGGGTTTCAGCAAAATCCTGGTAGGTACGGTAGATTTCGTTGTAGTTAAGCGGTTCTTCGCCCAGCCGCTCCAACTGTCCGTTTTTGTCGTCCAGATTTTCACGCAGCTTACGACTGAACACCACCGGGTCCACTAGGTCCATCAGCCGGATGCCGCGGCGCCCGATCTTATCCTCATAACAGGGACCGATACCACGTCCGGTGGTGCCGATCTTTTTATCACCGCTTTTCGCTTCGCGGGCAATATCAATAGCCTTGTGATACGGCATGATGATATGCAACGATTCCGACAGCAACAGGGTGCTGTCATCCTCAAGGCGACCGGCAGCCTTCAGACGGTTCACCTCCATAATGAATACTTCAGGATCAAGCACAACACCGTTACCGATCACACAGCGCTTGCCTGCATGCAGCACACCGGACGGTATCAGGTGCAGCACAACCTTTTCATCCCCCACCACCAGGGTATGCCCGGCGTTGTTGCCCCCCTGATAGCGCACGATCTCATCCGCATACTCAGTATAGATGTCAACAACCTTGCCCTTGCCTTCATCGCCCCACTGGGCGCCAACCACCACCACGTTTGCCATGGATCTTGACTCCTGAATTGATTCAGTATCTGGCAGGATAAAGCTGCCAGAGTTGTTCCGCCGTTAGTGTCTGTTCTACCTTGGTGCCTGCCATGATTAAACGACAGGCATCATCTGCATGCTGTCCATCCACCACAAGCACAGCCCTGATCCCTGTCTGCGCTGCATAGCGCACTGAGGCATCCAGATCTCTTCTGATGATGTCACGGGCTACAGCGTATCCCCTCCGCCTAAGCTCGCGCGACAGCTCAAGCACTTTCACCCGATCTTCAGCTGCATTGAATACCAGCAGATCTCGTTGTTCCTGCCGGCCAACTCCCTGCAACTCAAGCGCCTGCAAAAGACTGAGCAGGTTGCAGGTAAAACCGGTTGCCGGCGCATCAAACCCATACTGAGCCGTTAGGTTATCATACCTTCCGCCACTGAACAGCGCCTCGCCTATCCCCGGTACAAATCCTTCAAAGGTTAGCCCGGTGTGGTAATCAAGGCCACGGGTCTCTCCAAGATCCACGGTCAGACAGTCCTGCACACCATGGAGAGAAAGAATCTCAGCGACTTCCCTGATGTTTGCAAGGGCAGCTTGCGACTGCGTATTACGGACAAACCTGCCTGCCTCTTCCAGCAACTCACAGCCGCCAAACAGCCTCGGCAGAGCCAGCAGCTCCTGACGAGAGCTTTCAGGCACCGGATACTGTTTGAGCAACAGTTCTACAGTTGAAACATCCTTAAGCGCAACAGCCTGACGGATCTGACGCAACTGCTCACCAGCAAGACCTGATGCGGTAAAGACCCCCTTACAGAAGGCTACCTGGCCAAGATCAACCTTAACTCCCTGTAGACCGATCGCCTGCATCACCTCAACCGCCATAGCCACCATCTCGGCATCAGCTTCAGGCGAGTCAAGCCCGATCAACTCGACACCGGCCTGCATAATCTCGCGGCTGCGCCCGCTCTGCAGCTCGGCATGTCGCAGCACCCGCCCGCTGTAGCTTATACGATGCGGCAATGGCTGCCCTTTCAGACGGGTAGCAACAATTCGTGCTATCTGGGGTGTTATATCGGGAGGGATGGCCAGAAGACGGCCGGTCTGCCAGTCATCAAAGCGAAAGGTCCGCGCCCGTAATCCTTCGCCCATACCATGGGCCAGCACATCCTCAAACTCCAATGCAGGAGGGAGCACTTGCAGGAATCCCCAGGCTGTCGCCACACGTAACACCTGCTGTTCAAGTTCGGACAGACAGGCTGCCCGTCCCGGCAGGTAATCTGCCACTCCACGGGGCAGACTGGTATCAATGCTGGCTGGTTTCACTCAGGTCTCGCTTTTCATATCTACTCAATCCAGCATAATTACCGGAACACAAAGACGATGAAGTATGCCACACTCCGGATAACAGCTCAACCACAAAAAAGGCGGCAAGGTTTCCCCTGCCGCCTGCCTGCAATTTTATGTACAGCACCTACTCAACCTTCTTGATCTGCAGAGAGCTGGCACCTTTTGAACGTGAGATTACATCTTCTCGCTGCGTAAGCTGCAACAACAACAGCTCGCTCTTCGCCTCATCAAAGGCAAAATCAGGCATATAGTTCTGAGTATCCTTGGTACGCCAGACCTCTTCCAGTGCAGCACCGTTCCAGTACAGGCTGTAGACCGCCCCCCGCTTATACATTCGTGCATACCCCAAGACAAAGAAACCATCATTTTTACCAACCAGTATTTCTTGCTTTGATGTCACAAGAATTCTTTGATTCATAAAAAACCAGCGGTACTTGTCGGTGGTGGGGTTTATCATGGCATCATCTTCTACCTTGTAGTAAAGCTCCGATCCGCCAAAGGCATCGTTGCTGCGCCACAACTCCTTCTGTTCCTTATCATAGACAATCAGGTAGTTTTCATCATGGTAGACCACGGTCAACAGCTCGCCATTGAGATGTTTAATCTGGTTAAAGCTATAGATATTACCGTAGCGAGGCATCACCAGCTTGGTCTTCCTGATGATCTTGTTTCCTTTTCTGATAACCTCGTAGACATCGCCATAGTAGCGCTGCTCTTTACGGCCCTGCTCCTGGGCATACAGTTTCAACGGGCCGCCGGCCAGGGCGATTGAGCGAAAGAAATACTGGATATTTTCGGCAACCTTGACCAGCCGGTTGTTTTTCAGTTCCCAGATCTGCGAGGCAACCTCACCACTGCGTACAATGGTCACGTATAGTTCAGGATTGCCGGATTGATCGGCATCCAGATAGTCAAGGGCGAGGATTTTCTCATCAGGGCCAAGACTAAAACCGGTAATGGGACGATCTTCTCCTTCACGGATCAGCTGTACAGCACGGTCCTGCGCCATAAACAGCAGACGCTTGCCGTTGGCATCAAGTCCCCCCAGGGCCAGCACATTAAACATGCCATCCAGTCGCTTGATCTCTCCCTTGTTGGGGGCGCCACGGTAGAAGGCCTGAGGTTTGATCAGATCTCCCTGTGGGGCGCGCTGAAGATCACCACCTGCAGGAGCAGCCGGTCCGGCACGCAGGATATCCGGGGAGACCGCTCTGCCAGCAGCAACGGCAGCAGGCGCAACGGCGATCCGTGCGATACTGCCGGAAGACAACTGGCGGTTCAAATCAGCCGACAGTTTTTCTGCAAGCTTGGGGACAGCAGAAAACAGGGCCTCCTGACCGCCTTCTCCCTGCACAAAGGTGCGGGTCACGGTCTGTCCGCCGGCTGTCCTGGCCACTGCATCAATATTGTACTGTTTACCGATACTGATATAGGTTCCGCTGACAATCACCTCTGCCTCGGCAGCGGTTGCCACGGCCAGAAGCTTGTCACTGCTTATCCGTGAGGCCAGCAATGACTGCAACACCTGTCTGGTGTCATCCTTTGCCTGCACACCCACAGCGTTAAATTCTCCAACATAGACCCTCAGTGGCTCTGCGGCAAAGGCAGGCAGCGCAGACACTACAAGTAACAGCAACACCATCATTTTTTTCATAATCCCTCCATCAGTCACATAACGCACAAAAGCCGGAGGAGTATGCCACATCCCCCGGCTGGTGTCAAAATCGTTCAGCGCAACGCACGCTACGCCACTTTTTTCAGGACTCGCTTCTTTGGCGTATGGTGCAGCTCCGTGCTGTTTCTATGCTCAGCAAGGTCTGTCCTTACCTCCGCTATCTCAGCGCGTAATCGCTCTTCTACCTGATCAAGCCGTTTGGCAAGGCCCATCACCTTGGCATCAACAACCTCTATTTTTTCCGTCAGGCGTTCCTCAACACGGTCAATTTTTGAATCCAAGGTACTGAAGCACTCCAGCATCTGTTGAAACTTCGAATCTATCGATTCCAGCACGACTTCGAAATGTTCTTTTTTCATGTCTGCCCTCCAGTGTTGCCTCACTATGCCACAACGCCTGGCATGCCTCAACCCGAAAAAGGCGGCACCGTTTCCGGTGCCGCCTTTTGGTTTGTTGCGCTGTGCTACGTCAGCAACTTAGAATGCGTAACGTGCCTGCAGACGCATGGTGTAGGGGTTCTCAGGATCAGCTACAGTTTTGGCAGCATCATTCTTGGTTGAAGAATTTTTGTAATAACCGCCATTGATCATGTAACCAGCCAAAGCTTGCAGTTTGAGGTTCTTGTAAAGCTGGTAGTTGGCTTCAAGGTTAATTTCCGTACCAATGAAGTCACTGGCGTTTGCCTTTTTAGTCTTACCGTCAATAGGTGCATCATAAGAGGAAGGTGCCCAGCCAAAGCCGACGTTAGCGTTCATACCAAACTTCTCAGTCAGCATGGCATCATAGCCCATGGTCAACAGAGCAATATTGGTTACGTCACGACGGACATACTGATCAGTGTTTGTAGGGCTATTGCCGGTATTACGAGCAAGAATCATCATACCGGACTCGTTATAGGAGTTAACTGTTGAGGTAACCCAGCCCTTGTACTGATTGGTGTTGCTGCTGTTGTTACCAGAGG
>CAZOTC010000097.1:0-9511 GCA_964582605.1 uncultured Geobacter sp.
GGAGGCCGTCTACTGCGTTGCACCGTGCTCGCGCCGTCGCCTACCGGCAGTGGTATGTCTCAGTCGCGGCGCGCCGTGCGCCGGGTATCCGACCTTCCTCATGACGTTTTGAAAGAGACTCAAATATGAAATCAATAGTTGCCATAGTAGGCCGCCCCAATGTGGGCAAATCAACCCTCTTCAACCGGATCGTAGGGGAGCGCAGGGCTATTGTGGATGATATGCCCGGCGTGACCCGTGATCGTAACTACGCGGTGGTGGAGCGGTTCGACAAGCCGTTTATCCTGGTGGATACCGGCGGGTTTGAGCCGGTAACTGAAGATCGGATGCTGCAGCAGATGCGGGAGCAGTCGCTTTTAGCCATGGAAGAGGCAGATGTGATCCTGTTCCTGATGGATGCCAAGCAGGGCTTGACTCCGGCAGACAGCGAAGTGGCAGAGATGCTGCGTCGGGTCAGCAAACCGGTCTTTTACGTGGTTAACAAAGTGGATGGCGAGAAGATCGAAAACGAGGCTGCCGAGTTCTATGCCTTGGGTATCGACAACCTGCACACCATCTCGGCTGCCCATAACCGGGGGATACGGGATCTGCTGGACGAGATTCAGGAGCTGCTGCCGGATAACCCGCTGCCTGGTGAAGATGAGGTGACCTCTATCGCGGTGGTGGGGCGACCCAATGTGGGAAAATCTTCGTTGGTCAACCGGCTGCTTGGTTTTGAAAGAGTGGTGGCAAATCCCGTTGCAGGTACCACCCGTGATTCGGTAGATACTTTTTTTACCTGCAACAAGAAGCGCTACTGCCTGATCGACACTGCCGGTATCCGGCGCAAGGGCAAGACCAGCCAGAAACTTGAAAAGTACAGCGTGGTTGATGCCTTAAAAAGCATCGAACGAGCCGATGTGGCCCTGATAGTATTGAATGCGGAAGACGGCATTACTGAACAGGACAAGCATATTGCCGGCTATGTCTACGAGGCGGGCCGTGCCTGTGTCTTTGTGGTTAATAAGTGGGATGCGCTGGAAAAGGACAATAAGACCGTCGGTAAGTTTGTGGAGCAGATCCAGTACGAATTCAAATTCCTGGCTTTTGCGCCGATCGTGTTTGTCTCTGCCAAAACCGGCCAGCGGATTCATAAGGTTATGGAAGAGGCGGCAGAAGTAGCGGAACAGTACGCCCGCAGGGTTACGACCTCAGAGTTGAACCGTGTCTTTAAGGAGGCGGTTGAGGCCCATCATGCTCCGTTGCATCAGGCCAGGCGGGTCAAGTTCTACTTTGCCACCCAGGTGGGAGTGAAGCCGCCTACTTTTGCCATCTTTACCAACCAGCCTGACGGTGTGCTGACGCCGTACCAGCGCTATCTGGGTAATCGTTTTCGTGATGCCTTCGGTTTTAAGGGAACGCCGTTCAGATTACTGTTCCGAGGCAGGGAACGAAAGTTGCCTGACGGCGGGGAAAGAAAACCCCGGAAACAGTGATATGGCTTTACTCAGACCCGGCTGTGGTTTATCATTAAACGCTCTTTTAGCGTAGATAGTAACAAAGGAGATACTGATCATGCAGATGCAGAGCGGGCTGCATGGAAAACTTGACGAGCTGGGGCTGGACGAGATTCTTCAGATTGTCGGGGTAAGTCGTCGCACCGGAATACTGACCCTTAAAAGCAAGGGACGGGAGGCGGTGTTGTATTTCCGTGACGGGCTGCTGGTCAGAGTGACATCAACCGGTTTCCAGCAGAGTCTGGGGGAGCTGTTGGTGCGCAAGGGAGCGGTTGCTTCCGAAGTGCTGCAGCAGGCCCTGATTGTTCAGCAGCAGCAGGGATTTCAGCAGCGGATCGGTACGATTTTACATCAGCATTTCAAGGTTGACCTGCTGATGATTGAACAGACGGTTCGTGAACAGATCACCAATGTGTTGATGACCCTGTTTGCCTGGACCGAGGGGAGCTTTGACTGTTCATCCTGTGATGTTGAAACGGTGGATGCAGCGTATCTTGATCCGGTACAACTGATTCTTGAGCTGGGTGATAATGCGCCGGATCAGCTGCTTGCCACCGGTATACAGATGCAAAACGACCTGGGGGCAGACAAGGGGCAGGAACCGTCCGAGCCGATTGTGCAGTCTCCGCAACCGGCACGTCCCGCACTGGTCGTTGTTGATGATGATACTGCAATGGCTGAGGCTTTAGCTGCCGGGTTACAGGTGTGGTTTGATACGACCTCTTTTTCCCGCAGTGAAGAGGCACTGGTGAAAATTGATGCCCTCTGTCGTTCCGGGAACAGACCGGTGGTGCTGGTGGATCTGATCATGCCGAAAATGGATGGCTCCGGCGTTTTGGGAGGTCTGGAGCTGATTCATCTGTTACATAAAAATTTCAATCCCATAACGATTGTTACCCTGTCTGATTTTCATCATGCCGATGCAGTGCAGGAGCTGTCTGATCTCGGTTATCCTTGCCTTCTCAAGCCGCGGCGTGGTGATACAAAGGGAGAGCAGTTTGCAGCCTTGATGATCCGCCTGAAAGAACAGTTGAAGTTACACTAGGCCGTTGTACGGACAGACTTTGAACAGAGGAGTCTTGCCAGCGTGAAGACGTTTTCCATTATGATTGTTGATGACTCATCGGCCATGCGTTCCCTGCTGGTTTCAACCCTTGAAACCCTGGAGCATCAACTGAATATTGTGCAGGCCCCGAACGGTTTTGAGGCGTTGCGCATGCTGCCCCGTGAGCAGATTGACCTTGTCCTGACCGATATCAATATGCCGGATATCAATGGTCTGGAGCTGCTCAGTTTTATTCGCAACAATCCGATCTACAGAGACCTGCCGGTGGTTGTCATCTCTACCGAGGGAAGTCGCAAAGATATCGAAAAAGGGCTTGCCCTTGGGGCCAACCACTATCTGGTAAAACCGTTCAGCCCTGAACAGCTGCTTGAAACCGTCAAAAGATTTCTATGAGTGCCTCCCCCCCGCCACCATCTGATGCCGCCCGTGATTTTCTGGCTGAAGCCGAGGAGATTGTTGAGGAGTTGGGTACTCAACTGGCAGATCTTGCTGATATGGCAGAAAACGGAGGTTGGGATCCTGACCTCCTGAATGCTATTTTTCGTGGTGCCCATTCGTTGAAAGGGCTGGCAGGTATGTTTGGTTTTACCATGATTGCCGAGGTTGCCCATCATGCCGAAAACCTGCTGGACTGGCTGCGGATGGGTAAGGTCTCCCTCACTACCTCGGTTCTGGATCTGCTTTTCTCTTCTGTCGAGCTGTTGACTACCCTGTTGCGGGCCTGCACTGACGCTACACTTGATCAGCATCAGTCTGCGGCCAACGCCCTTGCCGGCGCAATTTCAGCCTGTCTCAATCCTTCGCAACCGGTTGCTGATACCCCCCTGCTTGAACAACTGGGCCTGTCTGCATCACTCATGGGCGCACTTACCGAATATGAGGAGCACCGGCTGAAGGAAAACTGCAGTAAAGGGCGGCAGATCTATGTGGTGCATGCCTCTTTTGAGCTTGCCACCTTTGATACGGGGTTGTCTGAATTGACCGAGATCCTGAAGGGGTGCGGAGAGGTGATCAGCACGCTGCCCAGTGTCGGTGAGAATATTGAGACCCATATTGATTTTGATCTGCTGGTAGGCACGGAGTGCAATCAACAGGAACTGTCTGATCTTCTGAAACAGCTGGAGGTCTCGATTCTGGCCGCAACTCCCGGATCCGGGAAGGAACCGCCGCTTTCTGTCCCCGCACCGCCATCCGGCGCAGGAGCGGTTGTACCGCTTGCCCCTGACACGCCAATCATCCCGGTATCGCTTCCGGCAACAGATGCTCCCTCAACTGCAGCCGGAGAGGATGCTCTTTCTGCAAAGAGCATGAGCCGCACCGTGCGGGTAGATATCGGCAAGCTGGATGAGCTGATGAATATTGTCGGTGAACTGGTGCTGGCCCATTCGTCCATCGCTTCGATTGCGAACCGGATGCGGGTAGAGGGTTTTTCCCGTATGGCCCTCGATCTAGGCAAGGCGGCCAAGGGACTCGAACGACGGCTGACCGACCTGCAAAAGGGGGTGATGGATATCCGCATGATCCCGGTGGGGCAGTTGTACGAAAAGATGTCACGGATTGTGCGTAAGATATCCCGTGAACAGGGTAAAAAGATCGACCTGAAGATGTATGGTGCTGAAACAGAACTTGACAAGCTGATTGTAGAGGATATTGCCGATCCGCTGATGCATATCATCCGCAATGCCATTGATCATGGTATTGAATCTCCTGAGCGTCGTCTTGCTGCCGGCAAGGATGAGCGGGGAACCGTACGGCTCTCTTCCTACCAGAAGGGGAACCATGTCGTGATCGAGGTGGAGGATGACGGCGGCGGCATAGATATTGAGAAGATCAAACAGAAGGCGTTGTCAAAGGGACTGGTGCAGGATGTTGGCAGTCTGACTGACCGTGAAGCGCTTGACCTGATCTTCCTGCCGGGTTTCTCTACTGCAGACAAGATTACCGATGTATCCGGCCGCGGTGTCGGGATGGATGTGGTGCGCAACAACATTGCGGCAGTCTCCGGCATGGTGGATATTGAGACAAAACTGGGCCAGGGGTCCCGCTTCACGATTGTGCTGCCGATCACCCTGGCCATCATCAAGGCACTGATTATCTATTGTGCCGGCCGGACCTACGCCATACCGATTACCTCGGTGGTTGAATCTCTGATCCTGTCGCCTGCTGATATCAAAACCGTGGAGGGGAAGGAGGTTATCAGCCTGCGTGACCATACCTTGCCGCTCTTACGTCTGGAACAGCTTTTCAGGATTGAGCGTGTCGGCATCAATCCCGGTGATCATTACGTGGTGGTGGTGGGTGCTGCCGAAAAACGGCTGGGTATTGTGGTTGATGACCTGCTTGGACAGCAGGATATTGTGATCAAGCCGCTGGGAGTGGCCTTCAGGTCGTTGCGGGGGATCTCCGGAGCTGCGGACCTTGGTGATCAGGGTACCATTCTGGTGCTTGATGTAGGCGGCATTATTTCAGAGACCATGCGTACCGGCGGGGTGTAACGGTGTACAAGGAGTATTTCGGTCTGAAAGAGAAGCCGTTCGGCAAGACCCCTGATCCACGTTTTCTGTTTCTGTCAAAGGGGCACGAAGAGGCACTGGCCAGACTGGAATATGCGGTTGAAGATCGTGAAATCGCGCTCCTGACCGGAGAGGTCGGCTGTGGCAAGACCACGCTTTCACGAGCCCTGATGGATCGTTGCGGCACCGGTTATCGTTTTATCCTGCTCTTTAATCCCCGCATGGGAGCACTTGAATTTCTGCGTACCGTGGCCCACGGGTTGGAGATAGAAGAGCCTGCCAGGTCAAAAGATGATCTGCTGCGACAGATTACCGGTGTGCTCTACGACCTGTACCGGAACAGGGTCTGTCCAGTGCTGGTGATTGATGAAGCCCAGACCATCACCGAACTTGAGGTGTTTGACGAGATTCGTCTGCTGACCAACTATCAGCTTGATGACCATAATCTGATCAGCGTCGTGATCATGGGACAGCCTGAACTGCGGGAACTGCTCAGATATCAGCCGATGGAGCCGCTCAGACAGCGGATATCACTGCACTTTCATCTGCATCCGCTCTCGGTTGAGGAGACGATGGAGTATCTTGATTTCAGGATAACTGCTGCAGGCGGGAGCCCGGGGCTGTTTACTCCTGATGCTGTCCAGGCGGTCTATGAACTGTCTGCCGGGGTGCCCCGGCGGATCAATACCGTGGCAACCAATGCGCTGCTGGTTGCTTACGGTAATGATGCTGCGGTTATTGATGCTTCCATTATCCAGGAAGTGAGTAATGAGGTGCTACTCTGATGGATCTGGCCAGGATTCGTAACAAAGCGCGGCAGGAGGCGACCGACTCCGGGGAACGGAGCACTCCAGACAAGGCAGTTCCCTTTGGTGTTGATACGGCATCACCTCCGGCATTGGCGTTGTCTGACGATCTGTTTGAGGTGCCGTCCGGTCTGGTCTCCTTTCCCGGTCCGGCAGCGATCCGGCCGGTTGTGCCGACTCCCCGTTTTGATCCGCTGGCCCGCATTCTTTCCGGCAGGTTACAGGACAGTTGCGCTGTTGCATCAGCTGCTGAACAGACAGACCGTGCACTGGAGAGCGAGGTACCGGAGGCCGTATATGAAGAGTTTCTCTGCTTTCGGCTGGGGGCTGAAGAATATGGTATCAATATCATGGAGATCAAGGAGATCATCAAGCCGCGTGAATTGACCGAGGTGCCCAGAACACCCGATTTTGTTGACGGTGTACTCTCGCTGCGCGGTGTGATCGTGCCGGTGTTTGCCATGCGCAGGCGGTTGGGGATGTCGCTTGAGTATGACCCGGGGCAGGAGCGGATCATTATTGTGCGCTGCGGCGAGGGGCTGCATGGCCTGCGGGTTGACCGGGTGACCGACGTGGTCAGGATTCCGGCAGGGACGTGTGAAGCTGCTCCTACCGTGCTTGACGGTGTTGCCCGTGAATTTGTGTCCGGTATCGGCAGAACCGGCGACCGGATGGTGATTGTGCTGGATATCTGCAAGGTGGTTGATACTGCTCTCGGAGGGTTTTGCTGATATGGAAACCGCTATCCAGGAACTTCAACTGGCCGGCTTTGTGATGGGAGACAACCTGTTCGCGATCGACATCATGCGGATCAAGGAGATTGTGATCCCCCAGAAGCTGGCCGGATTTCCGCTTCAGAGCAGTGCCCTTGAAGGGATGATCAATCTGAGAGGGCAGATCATCCCGGTCTTGAATCTGCGCGCACGCTTCGGCATGCCGCCCCGGCCGGGCGGACCGGGAAAACTGATCATTGTGACGGTTGCCGGTCGCCAGATGGCGCTTGCCGTTGATGATCTTGATGAGGTAGTGACGATACCGGTACGGGATCTTGCTCCACCACCGGATATGGTTGAAGGGGTAGGGACCGAGTATCTGATTGCAGTCTGTCTCTGTAACCAACGGTTGTATCTGGTGCTTGATATTGACAGGCTCTTTACTCCCTCAGGGCAACATGCACACGGACTGGTTCAGGAGGAGTTTTCTCATGGTAACCGCTGAAAACTCCCTGCTGTCTGCAGGTTATGACGAAGAGTCCCGCTACCGTATGGTGCAGGAACAGCGTCTTGTCCCGCTTCAGGCAAGCAGTGCAATCCTTTTTGCTGCGCTGGGTGACGACAGCTGGCGGGTACGCAAACAGGCTGTTGAGGTCCTGTTGGCAGCCCATCCCTCTCAGGAAACGATCCACCAGTTGATCAATTTGTTGCGGGATGAAGAAAATGCCGGCCTGCGTAATGCAACGGCAGAACTGCTGGTTCGGCTCGGCAGCCGGGTGGTGCCGGTATTGCTCGAACATCTGGCTGATCCTGATCATGATCTGCGCAAACTTGTGGTTGATGCCCTGGGGGCAATTGGCGGTAAGGATGCGCAGCAGGGGCTGATCCGCGCCTTGTCCGATCCTGATCACAATGTGGCGGCAGCTGCAGCAGAAGGGCTCGGGAACTCAGGCACGGCAGAGGCCGCCCCTGAGCTGATACGCCATCTGGAACAGAACCAGGAGCCTTTTTTCCGTTTTAACCTTCTTGCGGCACTGGGGAAAATAGGTGTTCCCGGTCCGCTTCCCCCGGTGATCAGGCAGCTTGCAGGGCAGGACATCCTTCGGCGGGCAGTCTGTGAGTGTCTGGGCAGGATCGGTGGCGATCAGGAGGCTGTCGAGCTGTTACTGGAGGGGGCGCTGTCGCCACTTCCCAGCGTCCGGCAGGCTGCGGTCATTTCGCTGGCAAAGGTATTGCAACAGCTTCAACCGGATGCCCAGTGCAAAGCAAAAGAACAGTTGCGCCGTATGGCCGACCAAGGCTTCATGGAGCAGTTGTCGAGATTGTTCCGGAGCGGTAATCAGGCCATGGATGACGCTGTTATTGCCATTCTGGCGGTCATGGCGGATCCACGGGGTGCCGGAATGCTGTTTCAGGCGCTTACTGATGAAAGACTTGCGGCTGCTGCCCAGCAGGGAGTTAATGCACTGGGTGATCAGGCGGTCGTGGCCGCTATTGCCTTTTTTCAGAAAACCGGCCTTGCTGCCGAGCGTGCTGTTGTCTGTTCGTTTCTGGGACAGCGGGGTGACAGGCAGGCGGTTGAAACCATCCGTTGCGGACTTGATGACGAAAGTCCGGAAGTTCGTGCTGCGGCTTCCTGTGCTGCCGTCCGCCTGAGTGATCCTGAGCTGCCCACCCTGGTTGCAAATCTGTTGGAAGATGATCATGCCGCAGTTCGTGAGGCGGCGTTCAAGGCATTGCACAGCTGTGTGGGGAGTAATCGCCCCCTGATTGCTGCCATTGCGCAGCAGATGGCGTATTCGGCGGCGCCTGAACAGCGTGCGGGCGCAGCCCGCCTGTATGCGGCACTGCATGGTGACGAGCAGATCGCCGCTCTGATGAAGGATGAAGACGCAGCGGTGCGGGAGGCTGCTGCTCGGTCAGCCGGTCTGATGGGCCAGTCACGGGCGTGTCCCCATTTGATCATGGCACTGGTTGATGAGGAATCCGATGTCCGGATTGCAGCAGCAGAGTCGCTGGGAGAGTGTGCAGATCCTTCGGCAGTCGCGCCGCTCCGTTTATCACTCAATGACGCTGATTCCTGGGTTCAGGCATCAGCACTGCGCAGTCTGGTACAGATTGCCGGTAACGATGCCCTGCCTGACCTGTTGTCACTCTGGGAAAAAGGGGATGCAGTGGCGCAACTCGCCTGTCTTGAAGCGCTGGAACAGCTCGGTTCGGAAGAAGGGTTGAAGGCTGTGTCCAGCGGACTTGGACAGCGCGATGGAGAGGTGCTGAAAGGGGTCATTGATCTGTTGTATCGCCATGACAGCAGCCTGCTGGCCCCCTGGATGCATCATATTCTCTGCCATCCTGACTGGGATGTGAGGATTACCGGCGTGAGGGCATGTGCTGCTTTTTCCGATCCGGAGCGGACCGTATTGCTGAACATGGCTCTTGATCATGAGGAACATGATCTGGTCAGGGCTGAAATCCTGTCGTTGCTGGATGTGCGCTGAAGATGTCTCCATTTGAACAGGGCACGCTGATGTCTGAAGAGGAGTTCCGGTTGCTGCGTGATCTGGTGTATAGTCATTGCGGCCTCTGGTTTGATGAACAGAACTCCTATCTGCTTGAAAAGCGTTTGGGACGTCGTCTTGCAGCACATCAACTGAAGTCGTTTCGTGAGTATTTTCAGTTTCTGCGTTTTAATCGTAAACGGGAACAGGAACTGGAGGAGATCATGGATCTCCTCACCACCAACGAAACCTATTTCTTTCGGGAAGAATATCAGCTGAAGGCCTTCACCGATGAGATCATTCCTGAGCTTTGTACTGCCGCAAGGATAAAGGAGCCAAGTCGACGGATCAGGGTCTGGTCTGCCGGCTGCTCCACCGGTGAAGAGCCGTATACCGTTGCCATGTTGTTGCTTGAGATG
>CAZOTC010000098.1:0-9462 GCA_964582605.1 uncultured Geobacter sp.
CAGAAGACACCACCCTTGCTGATCTGGCTGTAGCAGTCAATGCCGGACAGATCAAGACCGGTTCACTCTGCCGTACTGACCGTGTTGCCAAGTACAACCAGCTGCTGCGGATTGAAGATGAACTGGATACCACTGCCGAGTTCAAAGGCCATGATGTTTTCTATAATGTGAAGAAGTAGTTGTAAGAACACAGACGATGAACAGACAGGGCGGGGGCAACCTCGCCCTGTTTTTTTGTCTGACAGGCTGGCTTTTCAACCAACCTGTGGTATGAGATTAACCATACCATTACCTGAAGGAGCCACCATCATGACCTGGAACCGCTTTCAACAGCACCTTTGCCATTGCCCTGAAATCGGCCTCTGGCTGGATATCAGCCGTATGAACTTTGATGACAATTTTCTCAGCAGCATGGAACCTGCCATGCAACGTGCATTTACTAGTATGCAGGCCCTGGAGCAGGGTTCCATTGCAAACCCGGATGAAGGCCGAATGGTCGGACATTACTGGCTGCGCTTCCCTGCCCTTGCCAAAACTCCTGAGCTGCAGAAAGAGATTGAAACCACGATTGACCGGATTGAGGCCTTTGCAGCTGAAATCCATACCGGCAAACTCTGCGCTCCGAATAACAAAACTTTTACCAGATTATTAATTATCGGTATTGGCGGTTCTGCCCTGGGACCGCAGTTTGTTGCCGATGCGCTGGGCGGGGCTGCCGATAAAATGACCCCCTACTTTCTGGACAACACCGATCCTGACGGTATGGACCGGGTATTCAGTCAGATAGGTGATCTCTCGGATTGCCTGGTGATTGTCATCTCCAAAAGCGGCTCAACCAAAGAGACCCGCAACGGTATGCTTGAGGCACAGCTGGCCTGGAAAAATGCCGGACTTGAGTTCAGCAAACAGGCCGTGGCGATTACCGGCAATGACAGTGAACTGGACAAACTGGCCAAGGCACAAGGTTGGATTGAACGTTTCCCTATGTGGGACTGGGTAGGCGGACGCACCTCGGTTACCTCGGCAGTTGGTCTGCTGCCTGCTGCCCTGCAGGGGATTGATATCCGTACATTGCTTAACGGAGCGCATCTCTGCGACCGGATAACCCGTAACTCACAAACCAGATCCAATCCTGCAGCACTGATGGCTCTGATGTGGCATTATGCCACAGGGGGTAACGGCACCAAGGATATGGTCATGCTGCCGTACAAGGATCGTTTACTGTTGTTTTCGCGCTATCTGCAGCAGTTGATCATGGAATCTATCGGAAAACAGCTTGATCTGGATGGCAAAGAGGTGAACCAGGGGCTGACGGTTTACGGTAATAAAGGGTCAACCGATCAACATGCCTACGTGCAGCAACTACGCGAAGGGGTGCACAACTTCTTTGTGACCTTTATCGAGGTGCTGCAGGACCGTACTGGTAATTCTATTGAAGTTGATCCGGGTGTTACCAGTGGAGATTATCTGTTCGGGTTCCTGTATGGCACCCGCAAGGCGTTATCAGAAAACGGGCGCGAATCCATGACCATTACGGTGGAGAAGCTTGATGCTGCCACCATCGGCGCCCTGATCGCACTATTTGAGCGGACCGTGGGTTTGTACGCGAGTCTTATCAATATCAACGCCTACCATCAACCTGGCGTTGAGGCTGGTAAAAAGGCGGCCGGCACGGTGATTGAGTTGCAGAAGAAAGTGCGTACCTGGATGGATGACCATCCTGATCAGCCTGATCCGGAAGCAGTTGCCGCAGCTCTCGGACTACCTCAAGAGACTGAGACTGTTTATGCAATTATGAGACGGATTCAAAACCAATAACTTCAGGGGCATACATCTGCAAAAGCTCAACCGGCACCATGACGTTGCCGGTTGAGCCTTTTTTGTGCTCGGCGGTGCTGAAGCACGTTATATCATCAGAATAGCGGCGCTGTAGCCGGCAGACTGGCGGAATCAATCCCTTCGCACAGCCCGTTATGCACGGTCAGATTGCCCTGGCCATCAAGCGTGACGGTCCAGATGGTGTCGTAGTCTGATCCCGGCCATGATGGTGCCTTTGTGGAACTGGGGCTGGTGTATTTCGCAAGCAGTGCGTCTATTACCGGTGGAAAATGAGCATGTTCCCATGCCAGCAAAATGGTTTTACCGGAGAATTTCGGGTTATAGAAGAAATAGTTAACGGTCGTTGCAGGCGAAGTCGGATCAAACAGATTGAACTCCGAAACCAGATAATAGGGCAGGTTATTGGCGATTGCGTACGGTTCAACCGTCAATGAGGGCCTGACATACGAAAAATTGGAATACCCCATGATTACCTGTGCAGGATCAATGGAGTAGATCATTGACGGGGCGGGGTTGAGCTTGCCTTTCAGGGCATTGGGCAGGGCCAGTGCTCGCCATTGCCCCGCAGCCACATAATTGCCATCATCCCAGCCGCTCCAGGGGTGCGCCTCGGCGTGTCGGATCAGGTACACGGTCTGATTGGTATTGATGCCTGCCGTAGCTGTCCCGGCTGTTGCAGTGATCTTGAAGTACGCTGGAATGGTGTTTTTGTTGGGATCCGGACAGGAAGCGCTTGCAACCGGCGCAGGTAGTACAGGATAAGTGTCAGCCGGTCTCAGATCGCTGTTAAAGGTGGTCAGGCCGGCGCTTGACGGCGTTGTCGGCTTGAAGGAGATCGCGTACAGATAGTTCGGCCCTGCATACGTTGCCGGCAGCGTCAGACTGTATTTTCCCAGCGTATTGACCGTTGTCATCAGTTTGCTGATCGTATCCCAGGGCGCAGCGAACAGATAAAAACCGGGAATGTTCATCTTGATGACTTCTGCCAACAGGATGTCGTTCGCTTTTCCCGCATTATTGAAATCCAGCCCCTGACAGGTAGGACAGAGCACGAACGGCGTTGCAACTCCGGAAGGCACGGTTGCCGCTGAAAGATACGAGGTGTTAAGCGGATAGCTGTTGGCGGTATACAAGGGTGAGTTATACCCGCCCTGCGCCGTAAGCGAAACCTGATTCAGCATGGCAAACTGCTGGATGTAGCCGATTGCCGCCATATTCGGGTAGTTGTTTGCGGTCTGCAGGTGGCTCATCGGCTGCAGTGCATAGATCCGGGTGACGTTCTGCCCACCCAGCACCTGCTGTTTCAGGTAGCTGGCCATCTGCAGCGAGCGGTTGAGCCCCTGACTGGAGAGGTTGGCCGTTGCGGGATTAACGTCGCCGGACGCATTATTCGTCAGATCAGGCGTAACCACAAAGATCAGGTTGATGTCATTGGGACTTAACGCCCCGGCGACCGTAGAAGCAGAATCGCTTCCACATCCTGTCAATAACGTCATGGTCAGTGCCAGAACCAGCGGCCATAGAGCGGCAAGACTTTTCATCCGGACACCCCTTTCCTTGTTAGTTTTGCACCTCAATATGCGTTTACGGCATTGATATACGCCTGTTGATCCATGATACCGAGGCCGCACCAGAAGAATGGCCAGTTTGCATTGGTGATGGGATTTATCTGGGTATCGGCAGCGGAAACAGGGGTGTTGTGTCCCGAATAATAGTAACCGCGGTACAGGGCTTGCTTGGCGGTATTGGTGGCAAGCTGGGGAGTAAGCTGCACCAATGAGGCATCAAGCATGCCCTGGAGAGAAAATGCCGTCGAAAAGGTGTAATAGTTGTTGAATTGCGAGGGGATTGTAGCAAGGTCGTAGTTCAGGGAGCGGTAATCAATCGGTTTGAAGGTGTCACGATACACAGTAAAGACCTTGTAGGCAGGATTGTTGCCGGAAAACGAAGCGATGGCCGGCATGATTTCAAGGGTATCACTGGCGTTCAGGACGCGGTAGTCATCCATATGGGTGTGTCCGGCAAGGGACAGAGATACCGTGCCCGGATAGCTTGCAAGTATTGCAAGGAATCTTGACTGATAATCCGGCCACCACATCATGGTGGCAGTTGTAATCGGTCGACCGGCAGAACCCAAATTACTGAGGGTTGTTGTTACATCTACGCCGGGAGGCGCATGCATCAGAAGCAGCACTTTTTTCCCGGCGGCCCTGGCTGAAGCAAGCTTTGCTTCAAACCAGTCCAGTTCTGCCGCTACCGCTGCCGCACTGCCTTTGCTGCCCTGGACCGGATAGAAGAGCGTGGTGTACAGGATGGTGTTCAGACTGATCACCGTCAGATTTGTTCCCGGGATATCTGCTGCATAATATCCGCCGCTCGTGAAGGTGCTCAGAAATGTTTGATGGTCAGTGATCCCGTTCAAAAATGTTGAGTAAAAAAGTTCCGCGTTATCAACAAGGAAACTGTTGTCCGGGTTGAAACTGCCATCCAGATTCGGCCCATAACCGGAATATGAGTCACTGTTTCCAACCGCGAACATGACCGGGAGGTTTCCGACATTTGCCCGTATCTGTCCCATCACAAAGGCAAGCGTTTTGTTGGTAAAGGCCTTCATCGCAGCAATGGCCGCGGGGTCAGGTAGATTTGTACTCTGTGTCAGTTTCAGGCTCGCATAATAAAGGGAATAAAACTGTTGCGAAAAACCATGACCAAGCAGGTCTCCGGTAAAAATAACCAGCGGTGCTGATCCCAGGTTCTGCTTGATACTTGAGAGCGCAAGCGAAAACAGCGGGTAGTTGGCGTCCTTGAGCAGAGGAGGGTTGCTGATATCCTGCCCCCATGCGGAAGGTGTCTTTTTGTTCGATGACTTGAACACATTCTCCCATTCGCTGACATCCTTGGAGACAAGCTGCTGAAAAAGCGAAGGATCATAAAAAGGATTAAAATGCAGATCCGAGAACACCACCAGCGAAGAATTGTTGTTGTTGCTGCTGCTGCCACATCCGAAACTGAACGCACCTAACGAGATACAGGCCGCTGCCCCGGCGGAGTATTTTATAAATTCGCGCCGCGTGATGCTGTTTTTCGTGGTTTTGGGTTTGTCAGACATAGTGTGATATCCTCGTTTTAATGCATAGCGCAACATACGGGCGTGTTATCCAGCCTCAGGGACGCTGTTTCGCCTTGTAAGCCGTTACCCTGTCGATCACGTTCTGTTCCAGATTACGATAGAAAAAGGTGTAATCATAGCCATGATACCACCCCGGCAGGGTGTTATAGGGTTGCAGAAGATTCGAGTAGAGTGCAGGGGAAGGCAGCGCTAACGGGTTAATCACCAGGGCGCCGTTATTGCTTTGCGCACCGATCAAGTTGTTCATCTCATAGGTGTAATTGCCTGTCTGGTCGAGGGTAAAAATACTTTGATCCGAGTACCGCGGTAGCATCCCTTTATAGAACAGTGCGCCAAGATTAGCCGAAGCCGGTGCAGCAACCGGCTCTATGTTACCGGGGGCTGTAGCAGTCCAGGTCAGCGGGTTGACACTGTAGGCGTTCTTCCTTACTACCTCCATATGTCCCTTTGAGCTGCCTTGAACCTGAGACCAATCGCCAGGAGTTTGCTGTGTGTTATAGGTAACGACACAACCGGACTGCGCTTTGTCAGTGCAGATCCCCACCAACTTCAGTGAATCAGGATAACTGTTCATGTCGTCGGACGTTACTGACCAGCCGATGATATAGGCAGCCACCAGCAGCTTTCTGAGCGCAGGATCCTTGAACTTTCTTTCCAGCAGGTACAGCATCATCATTGACCCCTGGCTATGGGCTGCCAGGATAAAGGGGCGGGCATTGCCCTGCGCATCTTTATTGTAGTGGGCCAGATAATAGTCAAACGCATTTGCCGCATCGGTGTAGGCCACTTCTACGGCCAGATTCGCTGCATCAGCATTCTGCGGCGTGTTTTGCCACAACAGGGCGTTCAACACGTCAATGCCCGAGGACTGCTGATAGTAGGGCGCGTAGATGTTGGTGCCGGCCTTGGTAAAGACACCAACCTTGGAAGCTATCTGGAGCGGAATGACCGGATCAGCATAGGCCTGAGCCAGTGTCTGGTTCCAGGCCGGGGTCCAGGTTGAGGTCAACGTCTGCGTTGAGGTGTAGGTTGTCGGATAGAGGAAAAAAACATCCACCGCTTGTGAAGCGCTTTTCGGAAGCATCACCCAGTTTTGCGACTGCGAGTAGTCAACCGGCGGTACAAGCGGAACTGAACTGGTGCTGCCACTACAGCCGACAAGCTGCATCAGGACAGACAAGGCAGCAACAATGAGTGCATTCATGAACAACCCCGGTGCCTTTCTGGCACCCCTCGGTACAGCATGTTTGTGTGTCATGGTACGGTATTCCTTTCACATAACATTGGTAGTGCCAAATCAGCTAAACAGCTGACGGTGGTCACAACAGCCGTGCGGCAGAGGAGCTGCACGAGAACAATCTGCATACAAAAAGCCCCTTCCACTTTATAGCTGGAAGGGGCTTTCGATAACAGAGCGCATTTTTAAAAATTTTTAAAATTCTGCTTCGCTTGATTCAATCAACATGGACTCAAGCTCGGCAATCTGAAGTTCGCCGATATCCAGCACCTCGGCTTCAAGAGTCATCTGCAGCGCCAGATCCGGTTCCTTGTTCAAGCCTATGCCGACCTTGTGGCATGCCAAGTTCACAAACCGGACAATAGCCAGCATCTTGTTGACCGGGTCCCATTCTTCAAGATGGTGATCTCTGATCACATCACAGTACATGGAAGGGAAATTCCAGTGCTGCATCAAACGGTATCCCTGCTCAACATGCATTGCGTCAAATATTTCCATAATCAGGTCATCATCAAACATTGAGCTGATCACGCCAGCCTTGTTAAGCCGCTCGACAGCTTTAATCAGATACAGTTTTCCAACATCATGCAGCAGGGCAGCCAGATAAATCTCATCAGCAATACCACGCATACCGCAGTTGTGGGCCAACCAGCGGGCACCAAGTGCTGAGCCGTGACTGTGCAGCCAGAGTTCCTTCATATAACGGTCCAGCGCAGGATTATCCGAAGCATGGGCCGAGGCCTGCGAAGCTGCAATGGCGATATTGATTACCTGTTGGGCGCCAAGACGGATCACCGCTTCCTTGATGGTGGCAACCTTGGTGCGCCCCATGTACATCGGCGAGTTAGCCATCTTCAGCATCTGGCTGGCCAAGGATTGATCCTCATTGGCTACCTGTGAAACTTCATCAACGGTAAAATCGTAGTCTGACAGCATCCGCTGCAGCTTCAAGGCAACCGGGTGAAAGATCGGCAGTTCAATGGGTTGTGAGGCCAGCAGCTTCCTGACCGTTTCAGGCAATGAAACCTGGGACATGCATCCCTCCTGAAGTAATTGTCTGTCAAACGTACTCTGATGAATCTTTCTATGTCATATTCCCTGAATTGTCAATCAATCGGAAGGAGCTGAGAGCACTGAAAAAAACGTTCAGAGCCGGCCAATGGTCAGATTGACCGGATACTCCCGTATCTTGCCTGCTCGTTCCTTCTTGATTGAGATTACCCGTACTGTTCTTACCTCATGAAATCCGGCCTGTTGAAAAAAACCTTCCATCTCTTCAACTGCAAATCCTTTATGGGGAATAAAAACCGCCTCATCATGAAAACTGCCGTCCTCCTGCTCAAGATCGGCAATACACAACAAGCCACCCGGATTCATACACTCCTTGAAACGCAGCAACAACGGGCCAACATCAGGCACATGATGCATCGTCATACTGCTGACCAACAGATCAATGCCCTGCGGCAACTGCCAGTTGCCATCCAGGTCAATAAACAGTGTCTGTATGTTGTCAATATGGGCCTCACGGGCCTTGGCCTCAAGCTTTTCCAGCATTCCGCGAGAGCTGTCAACCGCAATGATTTCTTTAACCAGCGGCTGCAGCCCAAGCGTTACCAGACCGGTGCCGGCACCATAGTCCAGCATCTGCATGGTCGGCTTTGGATCAGCCTCATGTATGACCATTTCCACCACGGCGTTGGCCAACGCAACCCTGCGGGGCAGGTTGTCCCACTGGGCAGCACGGTGGTCAAAGGAGTTCGTCTGCATGGCCCGCCTCGTTAGCAGCCACAGCCACAGTTGTGGCAGACCTTGGCAAAAGCTGCATCCGGCGCGATGGTTTCCGGGGCAAAGGCAACCCGTTTAACTGCTTTGGAAATATCACCCATGATATCAAGGTGTTCACTCTTGCCAATGATATGGCCGATACAATGGTGATGATGATTGTCTTCGGATGAAGAGATCTTGATGCAGTTGAGCAGGTCAGCATAGCTGTTGATAGCAATTACCTGATCAGGATTGAAAACAAGGGTCAGCTCTGTCCCAAGCTGCTTCATGGTCGCGGCAAGCTGACCGATGAATTCATGAAACTGTTCGCTGTCAAAATCAAAGAACCAGTCATTTCTAAGGTGTTTCTGCCCCAAAATAGTGATCTTAATTTCTCTCATGCCACATCCCCTGTCATGGTACATTCCCTATCCCATGCTTCGTACCCTTCACCTGCTAGGGCAAGAAAAGACGCTATCCGGCGCTGATAGAAGTCCAGTTCAGCTGCCTCCCGGCATACTTGATCAGATTGTTCGGCAGTAACCAGATGCAACTCGTTCATAAAGCCGTATAAGGAGACTATCGCCTTTAAATGACCGTTAAGCACGGGCAATTCCGGTTCAAGAGTACGGGTTATGTACCAGTTACCGGCAAAATACCGCACTTGTCCCGGTTGAGGTTTCAGGACATTCCGCTGGAGAAAATCAAGAACGTAGTCCCGGAGATAATAATCAGCACTATAGGCCTGTTCGGAGGCCTGTTCAGGAGTCAAACCACCCTGCTGAAGCCAGAAATAGAACTGCTGAAGCAGCTTCTGGCACTGTTGATCAGCTCTCAGCTCTTCCTCCAGTGTCTCAAAATCAAAATCTTCATGATCAAAAACAATTTCGGTCATACCGCTCCCATATTACTTGTTGGTTCGAGGGTCAAGGGCGTCACGGATCCCCTCCCCCAGAAGATTGTAAGCCAGTACCGTTATCAGAATTGCCAGCCCTGGAAAGAGTGACAGCCACCAGGCAAATTCAATGTAATCCTTGCCCGAGGTCAGGATATTGCCCCAACTTGGTGTTGGCGGCTGAACGCCGATTCCGAGAAACGACAAGGCAGATTCAGTAAGAATGGCGCCGGCCACCCCCAAGGTTGCAGCCACCAGCACCGGCGACATGGCATTGGGCAGGATATGGTGCAGGATAATCCGCAAGTCAGAGCAGCCGATACAACGGGCAGCCAGGATGTAGTCCATCTCGCGGATAGCCAGCACCTCGGCCCGCACCAGACGAGCCACCCCCATCCAGCCGGTCAGACCGATTACCGCCATGATGTACCAGATTGATGGTTCCAGAAAGGTGATGATGGCAAGGATCAGAAAAAAGGCAGGAAAACAGAGCATAATATCAACACAGCGCATCAGCAGGGTATCAACCCAGCCACCGTAATAGCCGGCAATCAGGCCAACGGCAGATCCAAGCAGCACAGCAATACCGATGGCAAC
>CAZOTC010000099.1:0-9417 GCA_964582605.1 uncultured Geobacter sp.
CGGTCAATGCCAATATCGGCAAAACCGAGACACAAGGGGTTGAGTTGGGATGCAACGGCTCAGTGGGGGCTGAGCTGTATTGGAAATTGAACTATACGTATCAGGATCCACGAGATGTCAGTAAAAATAAACGATTGCCCTATGTGCCGTCTCAACGTGCCTCCGGTAGCATCAACTATGCCCTGACCAAGTATCTGAATCTGCATACTGACCTGATCTGGACCGGACCGCGTCCCCGGGATACAGGTGACACCAGGTCGCAGATGCCCTCCTATATAACGATGGATCTGGCTGCAACGCTTAAAAATTTCTATAGGACCCTGGAGATACAGGCAACAATACGCAATCTATTTGACCATCACTACAAGGATCCTGATACTTCCGGAGGGGCAGTAAACCTTGCCAAGACGGCGCCAAAGGTTCCAGGAGATTTTCCCCGTGAAGGGATATCCGGATTCGTGACTGTGTCATACCGGTTTTAATAAGGGAACGACTGTTTGAAGGTATTTTGCTTATATCTCTCTGATGCTGTGAAGCAGTGCCGCTTCCCTGTTGCCGCCCTGCTGTTTTTCTGTGTTCTGCAACTCTCCTGCACCGCTGCTGAAGCTGCAAAAGTTCTTATTGTCGGTGATATAAAGTATCCATTTGTGGCCGGTGTTGCTGCCGATATACAGTTGGCGGTGAGATCACAGGTTAAGGAATACGCGGTTTCAGAGATCCGGGGACGGCTTGGTGCAATCGTAGAACGGGAAGCTGCTGAGGTTGTCGTTGCACTGGGTGCTGATGCAGTACATGAAGCCTTACGGCTGCCGCCGTCAATTGCCGTGGTCTATGGTCTGGTGGTTGTGCCACCCCGGTCTGGCCGAGCAAACGTCACCGGGGTCTACATGTCACCTCCGGTGAGTGAATATGTTACAATGGTCCGGCGGTATTTTCCTTCGCTCACCCGGATGTCAGTCGTGGGCAGCCAAGCAATGTTACGGAGCCTGCTTGTCGATGACCATACCCAGGTGGCAGCCTATAGTGTTGGCAGCTCGACCGAGCTTGTTGTTGCCGTCAACCGGCTTGCAGATACCAGGTCACTGCTCCTGCTGCCTGATTCCAATCTGTTGACCGCCCCGGTCATGTCAAACGTGTATCTCTTTTCCTTTAGAAACAATATCCCTGTACTTGGTATTTCAGAGGCAAATGTGAAGCAGGGGTCGCTGTTTGCCCTGGTTTTTGACCCGAAGGTCGTGAGCCGCCAGATCGGCGAAAAGGTGCAAACTATCTTGAACGGTGGTGATGCCGGAGAGATGCCTGACTCTTCGCCCAGACGGTATAACCTGTATATAAACAGCAAAACCGCGCAAAAAATGGGAGTTCAGATACCCGATGAGATGTTGAAGAGAGCGAAGAGGATCTATCAATGAAAGCATCCAGGCTATGACCAGCACAGCCAGGTATAACAACCAACCGGTACCGGAAGGGCAACCGCGAGGCCTGGCTGGGCGATTGGCGGCGTTGGTACCCCTGACCTTCCGGGGACGGGCCGTACTGTTTTTGTTTCCGCTGATTGTCATTATTTCCATGGTCTATACCTTTGAGTCCATCTCAACCGAAAGAAGGATTCTCAAGAATGAGATTATCAAAAAAGGGGAAGCGATTGCGGCAATTGCAGCACGAAATGCCGAGTTGTCGCTGCTCTCTGAAAATATTGAACAGCTGAAAATATCTGCCCAGCCGTTGATGGAGATCAAGGATGTTGCCTTTGTGTCGTTCCTCAACAAACATTCTGAGGTACTGCTGCATGAGGGAACAAAATATCCCTTAACGGCATCCCTTACTGCTGGGACTGACCGTTCGATCAATTTTTCCGAGCATGACGACGTCTTCGAATTTACGGTGCCGGTGATAACGGTTAAGGCTGCAGAGGGCTTTTTCCTGCTGGAAGGGACTGGTGTTGATTCGACGGTGAGGGAACAGATCGGATGGGTAAGGATAGGTCTTTCAAAAGAGGTTATGAGCCGGTCCGAGCGCCGTATTATCATCAGGGGCAGTGTGCTGGCGGTTGCCTTCTCTGTTGTCGGCACCCTGCTTCTGTACCTGTTTGTCTCTCTGGCAACCAGACCGCTGTATGCGCTTATTGATGCAGTCAAAGAGATACGGGAGGGGGAACATCCTGAGGTTGCCGTTTGGTCACCCAAGAGCGAAATAGGCCGGCTTACTGCAGAGTTCAACCGGATGAGCCGCGCCATAAAAGAGCGGGAAGATGAGTTGAAGCGGCATCGCGATCACCTTGAGGAGCTGGTTGCAGAACGTACGGCTGAGCTGACCATAGCAAAGGAGCAGGCCGAGTCGGCCAATCGGGCCAAAAGTGATTTTCTTTCCAGCATGAGCCATGAGCTGCGTACGCCGTTGAATGCCATCCTGGGCTATGCCCAGATTCTCCGGTTGCATAACAATCTGTCAGATATACAACGGCAACAGATTGATATCATGCGGAACAGTGGTGAGCATCTGCTGACGCTAATCAATGATATTCTTGACGTGGGCAAGATCGAGGCCAACAAGATGGATGTCGAGGATACCGTGTTTGATCTGCCGGCCCTGATCGCCCAGGTCTTTAATCTTACCAAGCTGCAGGCAGAAGAGAAGGAACTGCAGCTTTACTATGATCCGGAAACCACGTTGCCGGCCTATGTACGCGGGGATGAACGCAAGCTTCGCCAGGTTTTGCTGAACCTGCTTTCAAATGCCGTCAAATATACACACCGGGGCAGTGTTACCATGCGGGTGAGCTATGGTCGTTCTGGAGATGGCCTGCTTCGTTGTGAAGTGGCGGATACCGGTATGGGCATTCCTCTGGAAAAACATAAACTGATTTTTGAGCCATTTACCCAGCTGAGCACTGATCGTCAGGCCCGTGAAGGGACCGGACTGGGGCTTGCCATCACCAAACGTCTGCTGGCACTTATGCAAGGCAGTATCGGGGTGGAAAGCGAGTCTGGCAAAGGCAGCACCTTCTGGTGTGAGGTGCCGCTGCCTTCATTGGCATCTGGTGAGCTTGATACTGAAAAGACAGATTTGCATATAGTAGGTTATCATGGCAGACGAAAAAGCATACTGGTGGTTGATGATACCGTTGGCAATGCGGCGTTGCTTGTTTCGTTGTTTGAGCCGCTTGGATTTGAGCTGTTTACAGCCCAGAATGGCCAGGAGGCCCTGCAGCAGGTGTCTGAGCAGCGCCCGGATCTAATCGTGCTGGATCTGGTGATGCCGGGGATGGATGGTTTGGAGTTTGCAACCCGGTTGCGTCAAAATAATAATCTCGTCACACCAAAAATAATTGGCGCCTCTGCCACGGTGACGGATAGTGACCGCAAGGAAGCCTTTGTTGCAGCCTGTGATGATTTTGTCACCAAACATATCTGTCTGCCTCTTCTGCTTGAAAAAATCAGGGTGCTCCTGGGGATTGAATGGAAGATTGCATCTCCGGCAGGTACAGAAGAGCTGACCGGTCCTAAAGCAGCTTTACCTGATGCGCCGTTTATGGTCCCGGCTCCACCAGAGTTGGAAGAGTTGTATCGGCTGGCCATGCTGGGAGATATGCTTAAGATTGAAGCATGGGCTGCAGAGCTGGGAGCGCGGAACAGTGAGTATGGTCCCTTTGCAGATAAATTACGGGAGTTGGCAAAAAGATTTAAGGCAAAGGCGATTCTTACGCTTGTAGAACAGTACCGAGAGGATGTGAAATGAGTATCGATAAGCAGTATGTAACTGCAACCAGTGAACTGAATCCGGCTATTCTTGTAGTCGATGATGATGCTTATAATCTGGCTGTGGTGAGAGACTGTCTGGTTGAGCTCGGCTACACCATTCTTGTTGCCGAGGATGGTGAGAGCGCCGTTCAAAGGGCGGCATATGCCCGGCCAGATCTGATTCTGCTTGATATCATGATGCCGGGGATTGATGGCTATGAAACCTGCCGCAGGCTGAAGGGGGAAAAGAGCACTCAGGATATTCCGGTTTTGTTCATGACTGCACTGGCGGAGACCGGAAGCAAGGTGAAAGGGCTTAAGGCTGGTGCCGTTGATTATATAACCAAGCCTTTCCAGCGAGAGGAGTTGCAGGCCAGGATTGCTGTACATCTGCATAACAGGGAACTTACCAAACGCCTTCAGGAGGCAAAGGAGCAATTGGAGGCACGGGTTGAAGAACGGATCGCTGAGTTGGCCCAGGTCAACAATGAGCTTCATGAAAAGGCGGTTTTGTTGGAAGAGGAGATCTCTGAGCGGGTTTTGGCGGAGCAGGAGCTGCATGTCAAGCAAACGCAGCTTGAGGCGCTGAACCGGACACTTGAGACGCGGGTGCAGGAAGAGGTGCAGAGAAATCGTGAAAAGGATGCCATGCTGATTCAGCAGAGCCGTCTGGCAGCCATGGGAGAGATGATCTCGAATATCTCCCATCAGTGGCGCCAGCCGCTAAACGAACTGGGGATTATGATCCAGATGCTGCGGGTTGATGTTGGAGAGTCGCAGCTGACTGAAACCAAAGTTGAAGAATTCTCCACTGCCTGCATGAGTATTATTCAGCACATGTCGCAAACCATTGATACTTTCCGGGACTTTTTCAAGAAGGATAAACCTTTAGCCGTATTTGAGGTGTCGGCAGCCATTAACAGGGCTGTTGAACTGGTTCACGCCTCATTCCGCTCTGCCGGTATCAGGTTGTCGTTGGAGCTGGAACCGGGGTGCCTGATAGAGGGATATGCGAATGAGTTTTCTCAGGTTATGCTGAACCTGTTCAATAATGCTCGTGACATACTGGTTGAACGTTGTGCTGTCGTACCTGAAATAACGGTAACCGCCCGAAATGAGTACGGGCAGATCAAGATTGCTGTTGAAGACAACGCAGGAGGCATTCCGGCAGATATCATTGAAAAGATATTTGATCCCTACTTTACGACCAAACATAAATCACAGGGAGTTGGTCTGGGCCTCTATATGTCAAAGATGATTATCGAAGGGAAGATGGGGGGACTGATTGAAGCCGGCAATTCTTCAGGAGGTGCCCGATTCCAGCTGGTGTTCCCGTCCGCTTCTTGAATGAGGGTGCGGTATACTTCCGGCACGAGAAGCAAGCCCGCAGACACGATATAAGTGCCATGTTGCGGGCTTGCTTCATGTTCAGGGTTGTATCGAGATCAAATGATCTTGTTGAGCGGATACTCGATAATTCCTTCAGCGCCAAGACGCAGCAGCTCCGGGATGATCCTGCGGACTTCCTTTTCAGGCAGGATGCTCTCAATGGAGACCCAGTCTGATTTGTAAAGATGAGCAACCGTGGGGGCCTTCTGGCTGGGAAGGATGCCGGTGATAGCATCCACTTTGTCTGCCGGGGCATTCAGCTTGAGGCCGACCATCCCTTCGGCTCTGAGCGCCGAATTCAGCAGTGTGGAAATCTGTTCGATCTTGCCCCGCTTCCAGGGATCTTCCCAGGCAGCCTTGTTGGCCACCATGACCGGTACCGATTCCATCAGGTCGCAGACGATCCGAAGGTTATTGGCCCGGATGGTTGAGCCGGTTTCAGTGACCTCCACAATGGCATCGCAGAGGCCGTCAACTACTTTGGCTTCAGTGGCACCCCAGGAAAACTCGACATTTACCTGGATGTTGCGCTCCTTGAAGTAGCGCTTGGTGAACTCCACCAGTTCGGTGGAGATGGTTGCACCCTGAAGATCTTCCGGCTTTTGTACCGGTGAGTCCTGGGCCACGACCAGTACCCAGCGTACCGGGCGACGGGAGACCTTGGAGTAGACCATCTCGCAGACCTCAACCACGTTGGAGTCGTTTTCACGTATCCAGTCGCGGCCCGCAATACCGACATCAATGGTGCCGCGTTCAACATATTTACCCATCTCTTGCGGGCGGATCAGGTGGCACTTCATCTCGCCGTCATCAACCGTTGGGAAATAGCTGCGGGAGGAGATGCCGATCTGCCAGCCTGACTGTTTGAACAGATCAACGGTGGCCTCTTCAAGACTGCCTTTAGGGATGCCGAAGCGCAGAACAGTACTCATTTCTTGTAAACCTCCTCAGGGTTGAAAAGCGGGTTTGAGTGCTCCACCCATTGGCCGTTTTCCCATTTGACGTAGAAACAGCTGCGGTTGCCGGTGTGGCAGGCTGCAGGACCGTTCTGTTTGACTTTGATTACTACGGTGTCGGCATCGCAGTCAGTCAGGACCTCCATTACATCCTGTGTGTTGCCTGACTCTTCGCCTTTCATCCAGTACTTGTTGCGGGTGCGGCTGAAGAACCAGGTCTTGCCGTCACGAAGGGTCAGATCAAGGGTTTTTTTGTCCATAAAGGCAACCATCAGGACCTCCCCGTTCTCGTAATCCTGAATGATTGCGGGGATCAAACCCCCCATTTTGTCAAAATTGATTTCAATCATGCCACTACCTCCTGAAAAATGTCCGAGCAGTATAGGGGGCGAGCTGTAAAAATGCAAGGACGTGAACTGACCGTATGCTGAAGAACCGTTTGTTTTAGAACGATTTTGCGGTATAAGTGAAAAGCTTGACCGAATTACCACTTATTTTGTGTAGCTTAAGGATGTCACTATGGCCAAGAATCTCGGTTTTGGATCGGTACTGATCAAGATCCTGCTTGTGGGCGGAGCTGTGCTGTCGCTCTTCGGGGTAGTCGCTGCAGGCGAACAGATCGGTCTGCGTATGCTGTTTATACTGAATATCACGATCTGTCTGGCCGTCTTTTTGATTCTGCTTTCGCGGAAATTGACCATGAGGGTCAAGCGTCTGGCAGCGGTTATGGATCAGGCTGCAGAGGGGAATCTCTCGGTCCGCGGTGACGATCAGGCGCTTGATGAGGTCGGTATGCTGAATACCAACTTTAATGAAATGCTTGAGCGTTTGAGCAGTGTTGTCGGCAGTATTCATTCTGCTGTTGATGAATTGCGTATCATCGGCATCAATGTCGGTGATGTTGCTACGCAAGGGCTTGCCCTGGCAGAACGCCAGAAGGACGCAGCTGTACGAACCAAGGGGGCCGCACAACAGATCAGGCAGTCGGTTGAGGGGGTTAACAGTGCTGTCGTCGGGCTTTCCGGCGCAGCCAGTCTCAATGCCACATCGATACAGCAGATGGTCAGCAGTACCGTGCAGATCAACCAGCTTGTTGAACAGTTGCTCCGTGCGGTTGAGTTGGTCAGTGATTCAATCGTTCGGATGGGCGGTGGCCAGAATGAGATCAACAGTAACGTGCATCGCTTGATGGAAAATGCTATGAAGACCAGCGCCCTGGTGACCGACATGGAACGCTCGGTACGTCAGATCGAGCAGAGCGCCCAGACCACATCGAGGATCTCGGCGGATGTCATGCGGGATGCAGAGCTTGGCAATGCCTCGGTTGAAAGCACTATCAGCGGTATTGATCAGATTCGCAGTGCCTCACGTACCGTGCAGCAGGCGATTGGGAATCTGTCAGTCCATGCGGCCAGTATCGGGACTATCCTGCAGGTGATTGACGAGGTGACCGAGCAGACAAAGCTGCTTGCGCTGAACGCCTCGATTATTGCTGCCCAGGCTGGTGAGCATGGTAAAGGGTTCGGCGTGGTGGCCCATGAGATCAAGGAACTGGCCCGCAGGACCACCGCCTCTACCCGTGAAATTGCTGAAATTGTCAACGGCGTAAAGGAAGAGACGGATAAGGCGGTGAAGGCGATTGCTCTTTCAGAGCAGGCCGTGGTTGACGGTGAACAGCTCTCCCTACGCTCCGGGCAGGCGTTGCTCAAGATTGTCAGCGGGGTCAAGATCGCCAAAGAACAGGTGAATGAGATAGCGATTGCAACAGAACAACATGCCCAACAGGGGGAGAAAATGCGTCTTGCCATGGAGGATGTCGGCGCTATGGTGGAGCAGATTGTTCGTTCCTCAAGTCAGCAGACCAGTGATACCAAGGTTATCAATCAGGCCGCTTCAAGTATGCGTCAACTTGCCGTTGAGGTCCATGACCAGGCAAGGTCGCATAATGATGCCAGTGCTGCTGTTTCAGAGTCAACCGAGACTATCGTTAAAATGATCGAAGAAATTGGTAGCGCCTGTCTGGTTCAGTCTGAGGGGAGCGAAGAGATTGTGCATGCGGCGGAGGAAATGGAAAAAGAAGCCAGTGGCAACCTGAAAACTACCAGGGTTATGGAGGAAGCGGTCAGCGGACTTGCCCGTCAGATCAAAAACCTTGACAAGGAGCTGGCCGGCTTCAAAACGGTTTCAGGTGTCGAGCACCAGTAAAAAGCCGTGATAAGAATGCTCAAGTTCTGCTGACTCGTATACGAAAAGAGAAGTAAGAGGTTCTGGGAACGAACATATTTTGAAGCGTGACTGGTGAAAGAAGGTGAGCCGTAATGGCATTTGGCACAGTGGTGGCTTTATTCACATCAGGAAAAGTATCCCTTGAGGCGGCAGCCGACATGCTGGTCAATACCCTTGGATACAGCAACCGTGCTATGGTCTACGCCCTTCTGAATGCGGCCCGCAGCAGCTCTTGAAAAAACTGTATTCCCAACGGGACTCGAACAAAAAGGCCAATCACATAATATGATTGGCCTTTTTGTTGAATGGTGGCTGCTCAGGGACTCGAACCCCGGACCTCACACGTATGAAGCGTATGCTCTAGCCAGCTGAGCTAAGCAGCCATTTGAAAACGCCCCTTCGGAATACCAAAGAGGCGGTTGATGTTTTGGTTGCGGGGAGAGGATTTGAACCTCTGACCTTAGGGTTATGAGTAATTTCAACTACTTACAACCCGTTCCTTAAAATTCAGTAACTTGCCGATATTTAAGGTAACCATTCGCCTGTGAAGAAATGACTATTTATGCCATTTTTTACATCTTGTCAAGAAAAAAGGGTACAAATTAGGGGACAGATTTTTGGCCCTGCTTTGCACTCAAGCAGCCAACCTATGCTCTGTTTCTGTTTGTGTTCTCGCAAGTCTTGGAATAGACGCCAATACTGCAGAAATCTTCTCTCTGGCTGTCTCAGTATCATAGGACGATTGCAAAGACATCCAGAAATCAGGCGTTGTCCCAAAGAAGCGTCCCAGCCGTAGCGCTGTGTCAGCAGTAACAGCCCGCTTGCAATGAACAATTTCATTGATCCGTCGAGGTGGAACGCTGATCGTTATGGCAAGTCGGTACTGGGTAACACCCAGCGGTTCCATGAAGTCATGCAGCAATACCTCTCCCGGATGTACCGGGGCAAGTCGCGTCCCGTCAGATACATCTGAAAAATCCATTTTATCCAGTTCATCACGTTTGATAGCCATATTATTTACTCCTAGTGGTAATCCACTATCTGTACATCCTCTGCATCTCCGTTGTTCCAGATGAAGCAGATGCGCCATTGATCATTAATGCGTA
>CAZOTC010000100.1:0-9402 GCA_964582605.1 uncultured Geobacter sp.
GATATCGCGTCGGAACATCAGTTCAAAGGCTGCCAGGCGCATGATGTTGACATCAACACGCGGCATGCGGGAGATCGACCAGTTTTTTGAACGGGCTACAATCGCCTGATCAATCACCTCACGGTGCTCCTGTACCCCCTGCACCAGTGCCTCGGCAAATTCCCGTGTCCGATCACCGGTTTCAACTCCTTCGCGGAAACCGCGCAAGGTCTCCCGCAGATCTCCCTTCAGGGTGTCCAGTGCGTACAGCATCTGCAACGCCAGTTCCCGTGCTTCGCGACGAAGTCCCATCTTACTTCAGCGCCTTGATCACGTTGACGGTCTCAATGGCCGTGACTGCAGCTTCAAAACCCTTGTTGCCGGCCTTGGTCCCGGCCCGTTCCACCGCCTGCTCGATGGTGTCGGTAGTCAGCACGCCAAAGGCGATCGGCAGACCGCTTTCAAGGGAAACGGATGCAATCCCTTTCGAGACCTCGGAAGCGACATAGTCAAAGTGGGGGGTGGAACCGCGGATGACCGCTCCCAGGCAGATCACGGCATCAAACTTCTGTGATGCGGCCATGATCCTGGCTGCCAGCGGGATTTCAAAGGCACCGGGGATACGGGCTACGGTGATGTCGGTCTCACTGGCTCCGTGACGAATCAGGGCGTCAATTGCCCCTTCCAGTAGCCGTTCACAGATAAAGCTGTTGAAGCGGCTGACCACGATGCCGAAGGTGAGTCCCTTGGCGTCAAGATTACCTTCGATGAACTTGGGCATTGCTGGATTCCTCTGACGTTTGACATGTATTGCTGTAAAGTTTTTTTCTATAGCACATTTTGATGCCGTGGGGATAAATTTTCATGCAGAGGGGATGATTGATCAGCAGATTGCCAGTAAACGAAGTTTGACTTGCTGATCAATCAGGCTTTCCTCAAGCGCCTCCCGTACCCAGGGCTGACGGGAGCGGATCAGCACCAGCGCTACCCCTTCGGCAACAGCCGGGACATCAGACCAGAGGGCGTTACGCAGGGTATGCAGCTCGTTCAGATCAGCCGGAGCACCGGAGGCAAGTTCCCGGCAATGGCCACAGAGCAGGGCCAGATTTACAAGTTCCGGCTCCTGGTCAGGGGCGTGGTCCCAGGGCTTGAGATTCTGCTTGCTGGTGCACCACTCACAACAGAAACCGGCCCGCTTGGCCAGATCCTTGCCCATACGGTTGATTTCAGTCAATCGCTCCTGGTTTGCGTTATATCCCTTTGCCATGATGTTTGTTCCTCTCAGAAATATCTCAATACCATCTCCCACCCAGCCAGAGTCACAAAGGAAAGCGGGATGCCGATCCCCAGCAACATGGTAACCAGCGGGGGATCAAGATCGTGATCGATGGCCACGATACCGGCGGTGATCATCGGCGCCATGGCTGCTTCAAACAGCGTAACCTGAATGGCCGGGCCGCGTAGTCCCAATACTCCCAGATAGAGTAGAGCCAGCAGAGCCGGACCGAGGACCAATTTGTAGCCAAGTCCGGCAGCAAGACGCAGTTTGAGGCCGGAGAGTGAAGTCATCCGCAGCTGGAATCCCACCGAGACCAGCGCCAGCGGCGTTACCGTGTCGGCCAGCTTGCGCAGAATCGTGACGGTCCAGTCGGGAAACGGCACCGGCCGCAGGATAAGTGCCAGCACCAGAGCCTGAAATGGCGGGAAGTAGAGTACCTTGCGGGGCATTGCATGCAGCGAGGGGGTGCCGGAGGAGTAGATTGAGGCCGCCAGCACCCCCAGGGTGGAAAGGACCATGAAGGTGCCCAGCTGATCTGCCAGTATCCCTACTCCCAGCAGTTCTTTGCCGTAGTAGGCCTCGATCATCGGCAGACCGACAAAGGAGGTGTTGCCCAACCCCCCCAGCAGCACCAGTGCCCCTGTGGTGCGACGGGGGAGTTGCAGCAACCTGCCCAGAAGTGCAAAGAATCCCCAGGCCATCAGAAACAGCAGCCAGGCAGCCAGTGGGGTCATCACCATGGTGAGGTCCAGTGTAATGCTGTGCAGGTACAGCAAGGCAGCAGCCGGCAGGGCAACATGGATCACATAGCCGTTGAAGGCGGCCGGAGTCGTTTCCGGAAACCGGCCGGTCCAGCGCAGCAGCATGCCTGCCAGCAGGCAGACGATCATCAGGATGATGTTAGCCATTGGAGAAATGCATCAGTCGTTCTTACGTGCCTCATACTGGCCGATCAGCAGCAGCTGTCCCCAGGGAATGGTGATGATGATGCCGATCCCCAGGGCAATCGCCCCTATGCTGCCCAGGATGCCGCCGACCAGGATGGCCAGAATCCAGTTGATCGCATCTTTCTGGAGCGTGACAAGGTTCCATTTATAGGCATCAACAGCACCGAGATTCTTGTCAATGATCGCCAGGATACCCGGTGCAACAAAGAAGTGCAGGACAAGAGATACCACGGTTCCCAGGAACGGAATAAACGAAAGCAGTATCAGCACGACGATATACAGAACCAGATAGACGAACAGGTTGCCGAAGCAGTCCCATGCGTTGAAGAGATCACCGATGCTTGCTTTTCCCTGCCCACGGAAGACCTTCAGCAGCGAACGGGTGTAGCCGGTAATAAAGCCGATATTGGCAATCGGAATCCAGGCCACCAGACAGAAAACCAGGGTCAGCAGTACCAGATCACCAAGATTGTTCTTCCAGATGGTGGTGGCGTTACTGAAGCCGGCACCAAAGTCACCGACAGGCACCTGGGGTGAAGAGGCGAACGAGGTGCCGCATTGGGGACACTTGACGCTTCCATTGGGAACCTGGGCCTTGCAGAACTGGCATTGCATGGGTGCTACCTCCTCAAGCATGATATCTGACAGCGCACAGGGGCGTCAGTTTCCTTCTCATCAGTACATCGTACCACCTCTTTTGGAATCTGCAATCACCTGGCTTCACTGTTCTACTTTACCTCAACCTCCCAGGTTTTACTTTCACTGCGCAGTTCAGGGCTGTACATAGGCCAGATGGCTGATGGCAGCGCCATAACCTTCCCTTTCAGCTCCGGATAGATGACGGTCCTGAACTCATGGCTGCCGGTCGGCAGATAGCTGATGAACCAGGCCACGCCGGCATCACGGCGTTCTTTATGGTCATACCAGCCCCGGTAGGCAGACTCACCGGTATAGCGCGGGTCACGGTCTGACTGGCGCAGCTCAAAGCCGGCCGGCAGGTGGTCTTCCAGAATCACGTACTCAAACGGCTTGCTGTTTTTTACCACCAGCCGCAGCTCCAGATCTTCACCGGTTTGCACCGGCTCACCCGGCTTCAGCGGTTCATATTCGTGGCGCCACTGCCCGTTGTTCTGCACGGATTTGATCCGGTAGATGCGGCGTTCAAGCTGCAGTTCATCCCGCGTTACCGCCTGTTCAGGTGCCACCCGGTACTGCAGGGACGCATTGAGATAGGCGGTTCCCGTTGCGCTGTCCTTGATGAGTTGCAGCCTGTTTTCCCCTGATCTGGCCGGTACCGTCAGGTTTGCGCGGCCTTTGATCAGGCGGCCCTGCTCAACCGTATACTGCTCAAGGAGAGCATTGTTCAGCAGTAACCGGGCCGAATAACCGGCCTGCTGTTCCTGGCTGGACCTGACATAATCTGACAGGGCGATTACGCTTGCAGCCGAGGCGGTCGTTGTCCGCCACCAGCCACCTTGCTGCTGTCGTGCCAGGTAACGGGCCAGTGCAGGATTAAGCGGGCTTTTAGGGGTAATCCTGCTTGCAGCAGAGAGCAGGGCAGCGGTGGTTTCGATTGATGAACCGCCCCAGCGCCAGTTGTTGTCGTTATCCGGCAGCCAGGCTGTCTCCCTGTCCTGCTGCAGTAACGGTGTCATCGCCTGCAGCAGGATGGCGGCCCTGGGCTTTTCGCCGCGATGGTAGAACGCCTCGGCAGTTGCAATGAGCGCTTCAGGCGGCAGACTGTTCAGCGACTCAGCCAGCAGTTTTTCTGCTGCAGGGTTACTGCCGCCATGGGCGGTCAGGGCGCGATAGAGCAGTGCGGTCTGCTTCGGGTTGGCAGTGAGGAGTAGTGCTTCAAGGGCTTTTCTGCCTTGCCTGATCATCTGCTCATCGACGACAACCCCGCTTCGTTGTGCGGTTGCCAGCCCCTGCATCACCAGGGCGGTCAGTTCCGGTCTGCTGGGACCGCTCTTCCACCAGCCCCAGCCACCATCTTCATGCTGGAAGTCAGCCAGTCGCCGTAACCCCTCAGCCAGGATATCCGGCAGCTTCTGCGCAAGCAGGGGGGAAACCTGCTGCTTCTGCTCGGTCAACAGCCGGTTGACGTAGGCGGCCGGCACAAAGCGGGATACGGTCTGCTCCACACAGCCGTAGGGGAAAGCGATCAACTGCTCAAGTGCAGGCAACAGGCTGTCGGTCACGGTTGGTGAGAATGAAACAGTGAGTGTGCCGCTGTCCGGCAGCGCCTCGGCGGGCAGCGTGAGGTTTGTCAGGCCCTGACCGCTGCGCAGGCTGATTCCGGCGGTCTGCTCACGTTGCAGGGATCGGGACAACACCGGCACGGTCAGTTCAAGACTGTCTCTGCCCTCACTTCCCGCTGCGGTCAACCGCAACTGTGCCTGACCGGGCTGCTGTGCCTCAACCGTGACATCCCGGCGCAGGGAACCGCCCGCCGGAACCGTGCCGGTAAAGCCGGCTTCGCCCAGCAGGGTCAGGCTGGTGGCTTCAAAAAGCCCTTTTACCTGTTGATCCTTGTGACTGGCGTCGTTCAAGATACCTGGAATCTCCAGCCGATCGCCCGCTACCAGGAAACGGGGGGGCGCCATGCGGGCCATGAACGGCAGACGGCTGACAAAGCCGGCCTGTCCGCTGCCAAACTGTTGCTCTGCCGTGTGCCCCACGGCTGTGGCACGCCACGTAGTCAGGTTGTCCGGCAGCACCGCCTCGGCAACCACCGTACCGTTGCTGTCGCTGGCCAGCAGCGGCAGCCAGGCGGCAGTGTCCTTGAACACCTTGCGGACCTTGATCCCCTTCAGGTCATCATCACCGGCCAGTTTGGCCAGATCCTTGGAAGCACCTCCCAGATAGAGCCGCGGGAAGGAGTAGATCGTGCGTACCAGATGATCACGCCGCCCACGGAAAAAGCGGTAGATCTCCTCACGGGTCTCCGGTGCTACCGCAAAGATCGCCTCATCCACCAGTGCCAGCGAAATTTCTGCCGGGGCAGGTTTGCCGTCGGCCTTGGAGGTGACCGTAATCCGTACAGTGTCGCCGGGGGCATAGATCGCCTGCTGCGGAGTAACGGTCAGATCCAGTTTGCCCGGCTGATGATCAACCTTCAACAGCCCCTGTTGGTGATAAAAACGGCCATTGGCGATCATGCTGGCCGAGACATGGATGTTGGGGGCCAGCTCTTTGCTGACCGGAATCTCCACCACCTGTACCGCCGAGGTGATCGGTATGATCCGCTGTTGATGGATACGGCGGCCTTCCAGGGTTAAGAGCAGTGAACCGCCCAGCGACGGTGACCGCAGGATCAGGCGGGCCTTTTCTCCCGGCTTGTAGCTCTTTTTATCAAACTCCGCCTCCAGCTCACGGTAACTGCCTGCCCAACTGCTGCCCTGTTCCCAGACCCAGGCGTAGGTTTCAGCAAAGTTGCGGCGCTTGCCTTCGTCAAAGGTCTCTGCCCGCAGCCGCCAGTAATCCGAGGCCGGGAAACGGTAGCTGAACCGGACCGCGCCGTCCCTGGCCGTACGATCATGCAGGGTGGCGGCGTTTTTCCAGCTATAACTGCGGCTCGTCTTGTCATAGACCTGTTGCTCAATAATCAGCGTTACCGGTGCATTGGCGCTGGGTTTTCCCTGCCAGTCCGTTACCCGTACCATAAATCCGCTGGGTTTGCCCGGCTGCAGCAGGTACTGTTCCCCCTTAACATGGATATCCAGGAGGGAGGGGACAACGGTCAGAGCCGTAGAACCGCTTACCTGACGGGAAGATAGGTCGGTCACATCCGCCTCAACAAAATAGCGCACCGCCTGCTCATGGGTCTTGGCGCTCACCCGGATAACCGCCTCGCCATTGGCATCCAGCGTGGCCTCGCCTTCAGCTACAAGCTCGTTGTAACCGTCGTAGTACGGCATCTCTTCGCCAAATTCGCCCCCCTCGCGCTCATCCTGCAGCCAGGGCCGGCTGAAGGCCCGCCAGGTCACCTTGGCATTGGCCACCGGCGCACCAAAATAGTAACGAGCAGACAGCTTCAGCGGAATCTGGCGGCCGCCCAGCTCAAACGGGTTGTCGGCTCGCAGCTTCAATTCAAACTCCGGCTTGCGGTATTCCAGTACCTTGAAACTGCCCTGCCAGGTATCGCTGCCGCTGGTGGCAACAATACTGTATTCGCCCAGGGTCGGGGTTGCAGGCAGATCGAACTGGCCGTGGAATGAGCCCATTGCAGAGCTGGTCAGGGTCTGCTCAAACACGGTCTTGTTTCCGGAATCGGTTGCCTTGATGTTGATGCTGCTGCTTGGCGGCAGTTGATAGTCATCGCCACCCTTCTTGCGCAGTATCCCCTTGTAAAATACGGTCTGGCCGGGACGGTAGGCGGTCCGTTCGGTATAGAGATAGCCCTTGATATCGCCAGCCTTTGCCGATCCTTCCTCAGCCCCCAGGGTCAACACCGCCAGACTGCCCGCCAGCCGTCCCACAATCCGGTTGCCCGATTTTCCGGCATCCCAGGTGGCACTGCCGTCGGCAGCGCTGGAGGTAACTGCCTGTTTGGGATCGCTGCCGTACAGGACCACCTTGGCAAGCGGCTTACCGGTCTTGATATGCAGCGCCTGAAGCAGGGTGGTCTCATTGGGTGCGCTCTTGGCAACCAGTCCCAGATCCGTGGCAATAAAGGCAACCTGGGCAACTGATTCTGCTCCCTTCAGTTGCAGCAGATAGGCCCCCGGCATAAGCGGCGGCAGCTTGAAGCGGGCCCGGTTACGATGGTCGCTTTTCTGCGGTTTCAAGGTAATCGGGAAACGCTTGACCATCTTTAAACTATTGCTGCTGATCTCTTCCGGCTTGCTCAGATCGATCCGGTTGGCAATGATCCCCTCGGCAGGAAGCTGGTAGATAGTAACCTTGGCCCTATCGGTCCAGAGGCCGTAGACCCGCAGCGGCACCTGCTGATTGGACAGAATCACATCGCCGTACATTTCAATCTCAAGGCTGGGAGCACGGGTGGTTGCAACCAGCTGCAGCTTCTGCTGCTCTCCCTCCTGCAGGGTAATCTGCTGCTCGGTCCGCTCCATCCGGGAATCGGAAACCGCCACGGTATAGGTGCCGGGAGGCAGCATCGTCAGCAGCAGTTTGCCGTTAGCGTCAAGCTTGCCGTTGCGCCAGGTATTGTTGCCGCTTAATGAGATGGCAACCCCTTTAGTCGACGGCATATGCTTGTGGCCGGCAAGCGTACCGTTGATCTCAACCGCTGCTGCACGCCGCACCACCATGTCGCCCAACTGCTTTGTCTCTCCAACGCCGGGTTGGGGATAGTATGATTTTTCCAGCACCCAGCCTGCCTGTTCAAGGATCAGGTCATGGCCGCGACCGTCAAGGTTATCAAAGCGGAACCTGCCGCCGGCATCGGTTGTTGTGCTGAACAGCCGGTCAACCAGCATCCTGAACCCACCCAGCGGCTTGCCGCTGCTGTCCAGCAGACGCCCGGTAATGGCGGCAGCCTTGTTCAGCCAGACCCTGGCTTCCTCTTTTGGCTGTCCCTCCAGATACAGGTAGTTACGGACCGTACCCATGCCCGCTGAGCTGATCAGGTACTGGTAGGTGCCTTTGGTCAGGCTGGTGGTGGCGCTGCCGTTGGCATCTGTTGTAACCGTGGCAATCACCGTAGCCCGATCACTGTTCTGGCGAAACTCAATGGTTGCGCCGGGAATCGGCTTGTTGGTCTCTGCCGACAGTACGGTGATCTGCACCGGTATTGGGCCGGTTGCTGCAGGTGCGGCACCTGACGGGATAACAGTCAGCAAGGAAAGAATCAGGAGGTAAAACAGGGTGAGTAGGCGGTGCATAGGTAACTCCTTCTAAGGGAGGCTGTGACGCTGTTTGCTTGTATAACGTCTTGGCAGTTGACCCGCCAGCCCAGCTTTATGGGGCAGGCGGTGTCCAACGGCCTTGTTGAACAATCTTCTGTCAGTCCGATTCCTTCATGTCTTTAAGCCGTTCTGCCACTTTCCACACAACTTCTAGCGATAGATTCGCGGATTTAAGAGTTTCTGCTGTAAGGCTCAGGCGAAATGTGTACTGTCCCGATTTCTTAAATCCAGTTATTTTGAGCAAATCATCTTCAAGTAATTTGCCTTGCTCAGTCCCACGAAGTATTGGGGTCAAATAACCTTCGATAACCGGCGTAGGGCCATTCACTCCAGGTGGATAACAATAGAAAAAACTGTGTAGTTTTCCAGTTTGGTCAGATGCACGTAAGCTGAACCCCTTCAGCCCCCAATATACTGTCATTCCTCTGTTAGATGCCTCATTGACCAATTCAGAAATAAACGGATGGACTTCCGAAGGGCATGACAAAATCATGTCGTTTTGGTTTGTATGCTTAGATGGGGCGCTTCGCACATTTTTAGTGCGTCTTATTGCTTCCGTTTGTCCAATGATCCTTGGAACCATTGCCCGGAGTGAATTGCCCACATATTGTCGCAACTCAACTCCGAGTACTTCAATGTCCATCATCTTGCCATTGAGGAATTCAATGATTCTGCGTACCTCTCTTGGAAGCTCGTCTGCTACAAACAGTAATCGCAATTTTCCGTTACGAAAGTTGTCTTCAACTTGCATCCAATAACTTTCGACGGAATTAGCAACGTCTGCTTCTGGATCAAGACAAAGTAAATCAATAATAGCCCTGTCAAGCTCGTCTACTCCACCATGCTCCTCAACAGCAAGAGAGCGAATCTTGTTTGGTGGCCAATAAATATCGATGTTGGCAGCATATTCCAATAGCTGACCGACAACTTCTCTGCGTATCCGCGTATCAGTGCTACGTTTCACTTCAACAAGTGTTGGGACACCAAATTGGTCAAGCAAAATATGGTCAATAGACCATCGGTCACTATTTCCATCTCCATCTGGAATTCCTGCTTCCCTTTTAACCAATATGAAGCGTACCGACTCGTCGCCACCCATTTGATCACCGGCAAGTAAATCAGGATGCTTTTCGATGAGCGATTGCAAGAGGTCTTCACTTTCGTAGTGACAGCGTGGGACGCGCTGGAGGTTGCCTTCATCATTCAACAGAAAAATTGTATCATCAGGTTGTGTCATTTTTTCTCCTTGTTCAACGAGTTATTGACCGGTTCACGCACGCACGCGCGTGAACCGGTCAACCTCCCAAATGGAACATTTATTCTGCCG
>CAZOTC010000101.1:0-5795 GCA_964582605.1 uncultured Geobacter sp.
GCGTCATTATAGGCATAACGGTTGCATTTCAAAAACAGATTACTCAACACAGGACTGCGGTTCTGCACACAAAGGAGGCAGCAATGACCAGGCTGGATGAAAAGATCGAAGGCATTTACAATGATGTGCTGAAGCGCAATCCCGGTGAGACCGAGTTCCATCAAGCCGTGCTTGAAGTTCTTGAGTCACTCGGACCTGTCGTTGTCAAACACCCCCAATACCTTGAGCGCAAGATCATTGAGCGGATCTGCGAGCCTGAGCGCCAGATCATCTTCCGGGTTCCCTGGCAGGACGACAAGGGCCAGGTCCATATCAACCGCGGTTTCAGGGTTGAGTTTAACAGCTCATTGGGTCCTTACAAGGGCGGCCTGCGTTTTCACCCTTCCGTCTACCTCGGCATCATCAAATTCCTCGGCTTTGAGCAGATCTTCAAGAACTCCCTGACCGGCATGCCGATCGGCGGCGGCAAGGGCGGTTCGGACTTCGACCCCAAAGGCAAGTCCGATGACGAAGTGATGCGTTTCTGCCAGTCCTTCATGACCGAACTGTACCGCCACCTGGGTGAGCATACCGACGTGCCTGCCGGCGATATCGGCGTGGGCGGCCGCGAAATCGGCTATATGTTCGGCCAGTACAAGCGGATCACCAATCGCTACGAGCCCGGCGTCCTGACCGGCAAAGGCCTGACCTGGGGCGGCTCCCTGGTCCGCACCGAGGCAACCGGCTACGGCGCCACTTACTTCATCAACGAAGCCTTGAAAGTACGCAAAGACTCCTTTGAGGGCAAGACCTGCACCGTGTCCGGCTCCGGCAACGTGGCCATCTACACCATTGAAAAGATCCATCAGCTGGGCGGCAAGTGCGTGGCCTGTTCAGACTCCAACGGCGTGATTTATCACGAAAAAGGCCTTGATCTCGACCTGATCAAGCAACTGAAAGAGGTGGAGCGCCGTCGTATCTCCGACTATGTAGCCAAGCATAAAGATGCAAAGTACATTCCAAACGGCAACATCTGGGAGATCCCCTGCCAGGTGGCCATGCCGTCAGCTACCCAGAACGAGATCAACGGCAAGGATGCCAAGACACTGGTCAAGAACGGCTGCATCGCGGTGGGTGAAGGGGCCAACATGCCGACCACGCCGGAAGGGGTCAAGGTGTTCCTGGATGCCAAGATCGCCTACGGACCGGGCAAGGCTGCCAATGCCGGCGGCGTGGCTACCTCGGCCCTGGAAATGCAGCAGAACGCCCAGCGTGATTCATGGACCTTTGAGGATACTGAGGTCAAGCTGGAGAACATCATGAAAAACATCCATGCCAACTGCTACGAGACCTCGGAAGAGTACGGCGCACCGGGCAACTACGTGCTGGGTGCCAACATCTGCGGTTTCATCAAGGTTGCCGATGCGATGGTGGCTCACGGTCTGGTGTAGGTAGTGCATTGCTGTTGTCAAGGCGGGACCGGCAGTTGCCGGTCCCGCTTTTTTTATGTCAACAGAATACAGCTGTCCGGCTGCTGCAGTCAGGCGTCCAGGATCGGACGACGACATTGCACCGCTTCACTGACCCATTTTTTCAGTTTCAGCAGGCGGCAGCTTTACACCATCTCGTTGTCTTTCAATTTGACAACCAATTTCTCAGTCATGGATTTTTCCCACCTTTTTTGCAGAAATTAATGCTGCCCGCTGGACAAGCACTCCATACCCTGCTAATTTTCCTGGCAGAAAGAAGGATTTTTGTCTCCATGGTGCAGCTTTTCTCCAAACATAACCTGCGGCTGTTGCTGGCAACCTGCTGTCTATGTGCTTCACTCATCCCTGACCGGCTCCGGGCAGCCGAGCTGCAGGAAGAGGAGACCCTGGCCCTGTTCAGCGCTTGGCAGGAGGGAGCAGGCGGCGTTACCCGCTCCCCCAAGCCGCTCTCCCAGACCGCCGAAAACGTCACTGTAATTACTGCCGCCGAAATCTCGGCCCTGAACGCCCACACCCTGGCCGACGTGCTGGATATGGTGCCGGGCCTGCAACTCTCCCACAACGGCGGCCCCGGCATCATCGCCTATACCCATATCCAGAGCACCAGCTTCGAGCATGTGTTGTTGCTGCTGGACGGTGTCCCCTTTACCAACCTTGGCTCTAATTTTTCCGATGTCAGCGCCATCCCGGCCCGGATCATTGAACGGGTGGAGATTCTCAAGGGGCCGGCCTCAACAGCCTGGGGCTCTGCCCTGGGCGGGGTAATCAATGTTATTACCAAAGTGCCGGAGCGGGATCGCGGTCTGAGCGGGGCGGCCAGCGCCACCATCGGTTCCCGCACCACTACCGATAACGGCCTGGAGCTGAGCGGCAGCGCCAACCGCCTGGGCTACTATCTTTCAGCCGGTTTTCTGGGCAGTAACGGTCTGGTACCCTACACCGGGATCAACAGCAGCAATTATCATGGCCGTCTGACCTGGGAACTACCCAATCAGGGGCAGCTTTTTGCCCAGGCCACCGGTATCTTCAGCCGCCAGGGTGACCTGTATGTCCCCCAGATGCCTTATGACCTGACCCAACAGGACGATAAACGCCAGATCAATGCCCTGTTCGGGCTGCGTCAGCCGCTGACAGAGCGGCTGGAGCTGGCAATCAGCGGTTTCCATACCTTTAATCGCCAGGAATCGGCCTACTACAACATCAGTGACGGTGCGGTCTGGTGGGGGCAGGCAGCTGACCTGCCCAAGGCCTTTGCCACGGAAATCACTCTGGGGGGCGCTGTCAGCCTGACCTGGCGGGGTGATCAGCACCTGCTGGCGGCAGGCGGTGACTACCGTCATCTGGAGATAACCGGCAATTCCGTTGACACCACCAACTACAGCCCCTATAGCCGCAAGGCTGACCGCTGGGGCCTGTTCCTGAACGATACTATCAGCCTGGGCCGTTTCAGCCTGACCCCTGGACTGCGGTTTGATCGCCCCCAGACTGCGCCGGACCAGTTCAGCGCCTCGCTGGGTGCTACCTGGCAGGTAAGTGACCATACCCTGCTGCGGGCCTATGTGGGCAAGGGCTACGGCATGCCGGTGCTGGTGCCGCAGTATGATCAGCGGCCAACCAAGATCTTAACAACTCAGCTGGGAGTTGAAAATACCAGTATCCCCTACCTCTGGCTCAAGGCAACCCTGTTCCGCAATATGACCTGGGGGGCTGACATTGAGCAACAGTTGGCACAGGGAACCGAGATTGAAATAAAGACCAAGCCGGTGTTCCATACCTCTGTGGGAGCGGGCTGGACCTATACCGGGACCCACCGTACCAGTGACGGTACGCCGGTCCATAGCGACAAGCCGACCCAGACCCTGAAGCTGTCTCTTGCCTACAATGACGGCACCTTCCGCAGCATGCTGACCGGGCGCCACATCTTTTGGAACAATACTGCTGACGACAATGGCAAGAACGGCCTGATCTGGGATCTGCACCTCGGAGCGACCCTGTTTCAACAAGAGAACACGGCCTTGGAGCTGTTCTTCTCCGGCCGCAACCTGTTTAACAGCCGCTATTATAGTAGTGATCTCTTTCCGAGTGTAGGCCGCTGGTTTGAAGGCGGCATGCGGGTGAAATTCTGATGCGGCGCCTGATACTGTGCATACTGGCCCTGACGCTGCTGGTCCCCTCTTTGGCCCGGGCCTATGATCTGCTGGTATTGCAGAGCAAGCGTAATGCAGCATATGACGATGTACTGAAAGGGTTCAGCGGCAGCCGGCAGGTCTCCCTGCGAGTGATCGTACTGTCCGACTATACCGAGGTGGATCTGGTCCGTATTGTCCGTGAAGACCGTCCATTGATGATTCTGGCAGTAGGCGACGCCGCTTTGGCCGCGGCCCGCAGGGTACGGAACATCCCGGTGGTGGCGTTGATGTCCCTTGACCTGCATCGCCTGCAGGCGGCCCAATCCAACCTGACCGGTATTGAGATGTTTGTGGCGCCGGAACGGTATTGCAACCTGTTACGTCAGTTAAAGGTCCGCCGGGTGGGGGTGCTCTACAATCCTGCCCGCAGCGGCTGGTACCTGCACCAGGCCCGTCAGAAAGCCGAGAAGGCCGGCATCACGCTGGTGGTTCGGGAGGTGATCGACCCCCGTGATACCCTGGCACAACTGGCCACACTGGCAGGCAAGGTGGATGCGCTCTGGATGCTGCCGGATACCACGGCAGTCACCAGGGAGACGGCCGAGGCCTACTTCCTGTTCAGCCAGCAGCAGGCAGTGCCGGTGGTCTCGTTTGCCGCCAACTACCTGGGTCTGGGTGCAGCAGCAGTCTATGATATTGATCGGGTTGCGCTGGGCCGTCAGGCCCATGAGATGGTGACGGCACTGCTTGCAGGGGACGCTGTTGACAGTACTTCGTTACGCTTTCCCCGCAATGTTGCGCTGAAGACCAATGCCGGTATCCTGAAACGCCTGGGTACCGCCCTTGATGAGTAACCGGAGAAGCTTGTGCAAAGGGACCTGAAGTCGCCAACCATCCATTCCCGCTTTCAATTCAAGCTCCTGCTGATCTTTACCCTGCTGACCTTTCTGATTGTTGCCGTCCTCAGTTCCCTGTTTATTGCGCACGAGGTCCAAAAATCAAAAACAACGGCGGCTGAACAGCTGCACCTGCAGACCCAGTACCTGGCTGAATCGGTGCGGCTGCCGCTGTTTGCCGAAAATACGGAGCTGCTGCGTCAGGTGGCCGAGCAGGCTGCCCGGTTGCCGGAAATCCGGGCCGTGGTGATTACTGCTGCGGACGGCAGGGTGCTGGCTGCCGTGTATCCGCCGGCCTCCTCAAGGGGCGCGGTCGAGGTGCTGAGCAGGTCGGTCGAGGTCTGCAGCAACCCGCAGGCAAGCTCGCCAATCTCGTCCCTGATTGATGGACATGATGCGCCGTCACTGTTGGGCAGCGTGCGGATTGAGCGGGGCACTGCAGATATCAACCGGGAGATCCGTTCACTGGTGAACTGGTCCGTAAGCCTTGCCCTGCTGTTCTGGCTGGCAGTCACCCTGCTCAGTCATCTGGTGCTGCGGCAGGTGACCCGTTCGTTCAACAACCTGATGCGCGGTATTACCGCCTTGCAGCAGGGTGAGTACACTACCCTGATCGAGGTTGACGCCGATGATGAGCCGGGCCAGGCCGCATCGGCGATCAACGGTCTGGCCTGCTCGTTGCAGCAGCGCGCCGAGGAGAATCGACAGGCCAAGGAGGCGTTACTGCAGGCCAAGGCGGATGCTGAGGAGGCCAATAGCGCAAAGACCGAGTTTCTTGCCAATATGAGCCATGAGATCCGCACTCCGATGAGCGGGGTGATCGGCAATGCCCAGCTGTTACGGATGAGTAACCTGGATGATGAGCAGCTGCGGTATCTGACCAATATCGAGAATGACGCAAAGAACCTGCTGTCGCTGATCAATGACGTGCTTGATATCTCCAAGATAGAGGCAGGCAAACTTGAACTGGAGAGTGCACCGTTCAGCCTGCGCAGTTGCATCAAGGAGCTGCTCAGGTCCCAGGAGGCTCGGACGGCTGCCAAGAGTATTGCCCTGGTGCTTGAGGTCGCCGACGATCTGCCGGACAGCCTGTTCGGAGACCAGCTGCGGCTGAAGCAGGTGCTGTACAACCTGGTGGGGAATGCGATCAAGTTTACTGCCAAGGGAGAGATCAGGGTTCAGGTTGTCCTGTTGGAGCGGCATGGAGATAAGGCGCTTTTCCGCTTCAATGTCAGCGATACCGGTATCGGTATCAAGCCGGAGTCGCTGGAGAAGATCTTTGCACCGTTTGTCCAGGCCGA
>CAZOTC010000101.1:5895-9401 GCA_964582605.1 uncultured Geobacter sp.
TCGGTATCAAGCCGGAGTCGCTGGAGAAGATCTTTGCACCGTTTGTCCAGGCCGACACGTCGGTTACCCGCCGCTTTGGCGGTACCGGCCTGGGACTGTCGATCTGCAACCGGCTGGTCCGCCAGATGGGGGGAGAGATCGGCGTTGCGAGCACTGTGGGACAGGGGAGCACCTTCTCGGTCACGTTGCCGTTCCTGATTAATGCGCAACCAACGCCGCAGGAGGAGACATCGCTGCGGGACAGAAGCAAGCCGGTATGGGCGGGGGCCCCGCTGCGCATCCTGCTGGCTGACGACAGTGAGTCGAACTGCCTGATGCTGAGTCTGTTGCTCTCCCGCTTCGGTCACACGGTGACCCAGGCAGGTGACGGAGCCGAACTGTTGCAGCATTGGCGAAACGGTTGTTTTGATCTGCTGCTGATGGATATTCAGATGCCGGTGATGGACGGTATCGAGACCACGCGGGTGATCCGGGAGCATGAGAAAAAGGACGGCAGTCATGTCCCGATTATTGCCCTGACGGCCCATGCCATGAAAGAGACCAGGGGTGAGCTGTTGGGAGCCGGCTTTGACGGCTATGTCTCCAAGCCGGTCGACCTGGGGCTGTTGTTTGTTGAGATTAAACAGGTGATGACGCAGCATGGGGGGCAGCCGTCTGCAGGAGAAATGTAGCTGTTGTTGTTCGGCACCAACTCCTCCGGGCCTCTCTATCCCTCCTTGATCCGCCGGGCCAGTTCCTGGCTGATCCCTGCCACGCCGGTAAGTTCCTCGACCGTGGCATTTTTAATCCCTTCCAAAGAACCGAACCGCGTCAACAGCAGCCGTTCCAGTTTTGGTCCGATACCGGGTATAGCCCGCAGGGCTGAACGGAGTGTCTCTCTGTCCCGCAGGCTGCGGTGATAGCTGATCGCAAAACGGTGCGCCTCATCGCGGATGGCGGCCAGCAACTTGAGGGGAGCCGAGTCCTGCTTCAGCCTGACCGGATTTTTACGACCCGGCAGAAAGACCCGTTCTTCAGTCCGCTCGACACGACTGTCTTTGCCATCCCCTTTGACCCTGCTTTTGGCAAGTGAAATCAACGGCAGCCGCTCCCCGATCCCTAATTCCTGAAAAACGGCACAGGCGCTGTTCAGCTGACCGATGCCGCCATCCACCACCACCAGATCCGGCAATCCCCAGGCTGCGATCCTCTCCTGACTGAATCGCCGGCTGAAAACCTCCTGCAGCATAGCAAAATCATCCTGTCCTTCCACCCGCCTGATCCGGTACCGGCGGTAACGCTCCTTGTCCGGCAGACCGTCCAGAAAGGCCACACCACTGCCGACCGAGTTGCGCCCCTGCAGGGTGGAGATATCGTAGCACTCGATCCTCCGCGGCAGGACAGACAACCCGAGTTTCAGCTGCAGATCCTCCAGGGTCCGGTCTACCCGCTGCTCGGTGGCTGTCTTTTCCCGTAACGCGGCCTGGGCGTTGCGGACAGCCAGACCGACCAGCTCCACCTTGTCACCACGCACCGGATGGTGCAGCCGCACCGTCCTCCCTTTCAGTTCACCAAGCCACTCTTCCAGTGCCTTGGCGGCATCCAGCTCCAACGGCAGCAGCAGCTCATCCGGAATCGAACGTTCATCGTCGTAGTAGCGCTGGATAAAGGCGGTCAGGGCATCGGCATCATCAAGCTCACCGGTACCATACAGTACAGTGCTGCCGGACATGGCCCCGCCCCGAACGAACAGCAGCGCCACAGCCAGACGTTCCCCGGCACGGGCCAGCCCCAGGATGTCGCTGTCTCCTCCCTGGGTCACCATCTTCTGGCGCTCCAGGGTTGTGTCAATCGCCTTGAGCAGATCGCGCCAGCGAGCCGCCTCCTCATAGCGCAACCCTTCGGCCGCTTCCTTCATCCGCAGCCTGAACCTGCTGATCAGGTCTCTGCTCTTCCCTTCCAGAAACATGACCGCGCCATCCACCAGAGAGGAGTACTCCTCCGGGGTAATCAGACCATGGCAGGGGGCACAGCATTGGCCGATCTGGTGATAGAGACAGGGGCGCGGCCGGTTCATACAGCTCTTGAGCGGATAGTGGCGCAGCGGGAACATACGCTGCAGCTGCCGCAACACCTCGCGGGCCGCCGCTGCTGATGCATACGGCCCAAAGTAACGGGCGCCGTCGCGGGTAACCTTACGCACCACATTAAAGCGGGGAAACCGCTCCCGCCGGTCGATCCTGAGCGAGAAAAAAGTCTTGTCATCCTTCAGGTTCAGGTTGTAACGGGGCTGATGCTGCTTGATCAGGGTATTTTCAAGTAACAGCGCCTCTTTTTCCGTATCGGTAACGGTAAATTCGATCCGGACAACCCGGGCCATCAGAAAACGGACCTGGGGACGGCTGTCGGAAGAAGCGCCGAAGTAGTTTTTAACGCGCTGCCGGAGGTTACGGGCCTTACCGACGTAGAGGATGGCACCCTCTGTATCGAACATCCGGTAGACGCCGGGGCAGGTGGGGAAATTTTGTATGCTGGTACGCAGGTCCATGGCAGCCAGTGTAAACCGGTGCGCAGAAAATTGAAAGCGGGCAGACTGCACATGTCACAGGCATTGCTGCCTAAAAAACAACCAGACCAAGCTGGGCATTTTTTAGGCCACTGCCTTTATTTTCGACAGGTTATGCCATAAATACTGATTGGCCGCGTTCTTGCTACGGGAAGTCGGCTGCTGCAAAACGTGCAGGCCAGCCTACTTTTTGACATGGAGGCAGCCCCCATGGAGTCATTGTCCCCCCTTACCCCTCTGAAACAGAGCGGAGATGTCCTTTTTTTGATGCTGGGCGCCGTGATGGTCTTTGCCATGCATGCAGGCTTTGCCTTTCTTGAGGTCGGCACGGTACGCAAAAAAAGTCAGGTTAACGCCTTCATCAAGATCATGACCGACTGGTCGGTCTCCACGGTGGTCTATTTTCTGATCGGTTTTCCCCTGGCCTACGGCATCTCGTTCCTGAGACCGGCGGATCAGCTGATGCAGGGAGCCATGGGCTATGATCTGGTAAAGTTCTTTTTCATGCTCTGCTTTGCCGCCTGCATACCGGCCATCATCTCCGGCGGCATTGCCGAACGGGCCAAGTTCTGGCCTCAGGTGATCGCAGGGGCCCTGTTTGCCGGGCTCTGCTATCCGCTGTTTGAGTCGCTGATCTGGGGCAAAAACGCCTCCATCCTGCAGGGAGTCTTCAAGTCGATCGGCGGCTTTGAGTTCCATGATTACGCCGGGTCAGTAGTCGTACATTCCATCGGCGGCTGGATAGCACTGCCGGCAGTCATCCTGCTGGGAGCACGCAAAGGGCGTTACAGCCCGGGCAAATCGCATCCGCTACCGGTCAGCAACATTCCGTATCTGGCGCTTGGCTCCTGGATCCTGGCTGTCGGCTGGTTCGGATTCAATGTCATGAGCGCCGGCAATCTGGAAAAGATCTCCGGCCTGGTGGCCGTCAACTCGCTGATGGCCATGGTCGGCGGCACGC